>NZ_JAVRHO010000039.1:0-21282 GCF_031846515.1 Autumnicola lenta | reverse complement strand
TCACGGGAGAACTGGAATAATCTAAAGATTTAAATCTTTTGAAATTAATAAAAATACCAGGTGGCAGCACCTGGTATTTTTTTATAGCAGCATGAAAATTGCCATTTTTGAGAAGACGATAAAGTTACTTCTGAAAAAATAAAATTTTAAATTTAGAAGATATTTAGACTTTTCGACTGAAATTTCAGTTTTAAGAA
Organism: Autumnicola lenta; assembly: GCF_031846515.1. Classification (NCBI taxonomy): domain Bacteria; kingdom Pseudomonadati; phylum Bacteroidota; class Flavobacteriia; order Flavobacteriales; family Flavobacteriaceae; genus Autumnicola; species Autumnicola lenta. The sequence goes on along the minus strand of NZ_JAVRHO010000039.1, from coordinate 21,085 downwards.
GCCGCTTAAAATTGACAATTATCGACATACTTTTCAACTTAAATAAGGGTCCAGGGCACCGGAAATTAATGAATTAGCATGAAAATCGTCGTTTTTTGGAGGCAGAAGTAAGATCTAAGACCAAAATTATCTGCGCAAGCATTAATTTCAGAAGAGGATTGAAAACTGCCATTTTCAGCATCCTGCCCAAAAATTGCAGTGCATTACTCAAAAATCATTTTCTTAAACTGCATATTATTCGTCTTTAACTTCTTTAGGAAGCACTCCAAAATGGGCTTTAAAGCACTTAGAAAAATAGGAGGGGGATGAAAATCCCACGTTATAACTTATTTCACTAATAGAAGGAACGTCACTTTCTTCAAGAAGCTCTTTAGCTCTTTCAAGGCGTATTTTACGAATTAGTTCATTTGCTGTGAGACCTGTTAAAACTTTTATTTTTCTGTAAAGCTGACTTCTGCTAAGATTAAATTCATCTGCAAGTCTTTCAACATTAAGATTCGTTTCCTTGATATTTTCTTTAGTATAATTTATAATACCTAATATGAATTGCTGATCCAAAGAAGTAGCCTGGGGCTTGATTTCAGTCTTATTAAAATCACCCATATATTTAGAAAAGAGAAGTTCCCTGTTGGTGATAAGCTGCCTTAAATGGGACTGCATAATTGTCATTTCAAAGGGTTTATTTAAATAGACATCTGCTCCTGCTTCCAAACCTTCCACCCAGTCATCTGTCATGGCTTTTGCTGTAAGCATTAATACAGGAATATGACTTGTTTTCAAATCCTTCTTTAGTAAAGAACAAAACTCATATCCATTCATTTTAGGCATAAGAACATCTGTTATTACTACATCAGGCATGTATTTTCTTGCCTGTTCTAAACCTTCCTCGCCATTTTCAGCAAGGATTACTTTATAATGAGAACTTAATTCCTGTTTTATGTAAGACCTTAGTTCAAGGTTGTCTTCTACAATTAAAACCGTTCTTTTCCGCTGTTCCGGGCTTTCTTCGGTGGCTGTGGCTGTAGATTCTTTTGGCTCGGTTTGAACCTTAAGGTTTCCTGATTCTAAAGTTGGTGTACCTGAAAATTCATAATGATTTTTATCCATTGGGAGAAGGATTCGAAATTTAGTTCCAACACCTATTTCGCTTTCTACCTCTATATCTCCTCTGTGCAATACCACAAAACTCCTTACAACTTCAAGACCAATACCTGTTCCGCTATAGTACTGTTCATTCCGCTCTTTTATCTGATAAAAACGATCAAATATTTTATCCAGTTCATCAGGATGAATTCCTTTGCCTGTATCTTCAATACTAATTTCCAGTGCATCGAGGGAAGTTCCGTTTTCTATTAACTTAAAAACATGTCCCTCTTTCCTGTTCACCACAATCGTAATTATGCCATTGTTGGTAGTGCTCTTAAAAGCATTTGACAGGATATTAAACAGAATTTTTTCCAGCTTTCCTCTATCTGCCCATACTGTTGTAATATTTTTGTCCAATTCCAGTGATAAAACAATATTCCTTTGTTGAGCCTCTTCCCTAAAGTATTCAATACTCTCATTTAAAAATTCTTCAATGTTAAAGGAGGAGATATTCAGCGGGATATTATCTAACTGAAGTTTTCTGAAATCCATTAACTCATCTATCAGGCGCTTTAGCCTTATGGCATTTCGGTGGACAATTTTCAGCTTTTCTTTTGCTTTCTCCGGGAGTGATGCTTCTTGAAGCATATTTTCAAGTGGACTAAGAATAAGCGTTAAAGGAGTCCTGAACTCGTGAGAAATATTTGTGAAAAACTGAATCTTTTTATTATTGAGAGCTTCTTCATGAAGATGTCTTGCCCGTTCCTGTTCTATAGCCCGTTTTGATTTAATACGGGAATTGACAAACTGAAAAGTGATATAGGAAATTATCAGAAAAATAACTACATAAAATAATATAGCTAAATGGGTTAGCCACCATGGCCTTAAAATTTGGATATTTAAACTTTTAGGATCATTTTCCCAAGCGCCATCGCTATTTGTCGCTTTTACCTTAAATGTGTACTTTCCTGCAGGCAGATTTGTGTAGGTAGCACTCCGGGTATTTTGCACATAGTTCCAATCATCTTCAAACCCCTCGAGATAATAAGCAAAATTGATTTTCTCAGGTCTTGTAAAATCTATAGAAGCATAATCTATGGTAAATACGGACTGTGAATGGCTAAGCGTAATGTTCTTAGTTTGAGAAATGACCTTTGATAAAGGTGAATCTTCCTGTCCTGGTGTAACAGGTTGATTGAATATTTTGAGGTCTGTGAGATAAACAGACGATGTATTATTATTTACTGATAATTCCTCAGGATTAAAATAATTAACCCCTTCATAAGATCCAAAATAAAGGGTTCCATTATTATCTTTATAAGCCGTGTTATTATTAAAGTCATTACTAAGCAAACCATCATTAATGGAGAAATTTTTTGCAGTGTTTTCCTCTGTGTTTATCTTTGTCAAACCATTATTGCCTGCAGCCCAAATAGCACCATTCTCGTCCTGAATAATAGATGACACGGTAACTTTATTAATTCCTGTCTCAGGTTTTATCCAGGAAAAGATGTCTTTTTTCATATCATATTTGCAAAGGCCCGAGCCATCGGTCCCAATCCAAATCTTTTTTGAAGAATCTTCGTAAATGTCTAATATCTGATTATTATGAAACTGGGTACCGGTGTGTTTAAAGAATCTTGAAGACATCACTTCAAGATCAAATACGCCATCTGTGATTTTTAATCGAAATAAACCTGAATTTCCACCTATCCAGAGGTGGTCCTGGCTATCCACATAAACTCTTCTCACATCGCTGTAACTTATCCTATGTTCAAGAAATGGCTCCTGGTCATAAATTGTAAATTTCTTAGAATTTGGATCATAAGAATGAATACCTCTTGAAAAGGTCCCTATCCATATGATACCATTGGAATCCTCGGAAAAACTTAAAATACGATTTGTGGCTATTTCCCCATCGGTATTTTGAACCGAATAGTTTATAAACGAGTCAGAACCTTTTTCTAGAAGGTAAATGCCATAATCCCAGGTGCCAACCCATATATTTCCTCTGCTATCCATGAAAAGGGTTTGAACATCTGGAGAATCGAGTCCGTTGGCAATTTTATTTTCAGCGTTCAGTAAGTGGATAAATGTATCGGATGATGGATTATAAACATCAATACCGCCACCATCCATACCAATCCATAATCTCCCTTTCTCATCTTTCAAGATTCCGGTAACAGAACTGGACTGTAAAGAATTTGGATTATTTGGCCTACTTTCTATATCAGCAAATTTATCATACAACTTGTCGTACACACCAACACCATTGTTGTAGTACCCAATCCAGATGCGCTTTTGGTTGTCCAGAAATAAAGACCAGATGGAATTTGATTTTATACCATTGTCGTCAAATTTATTGTTGAGGTAATGATTTAAGACTGTTCCGTTTCTGTCGATCTCAAACATTCCATCATTTTCAGTTCCACATAAGACAGTTTGGCGTGGTGTATCTAAGAGAGAAAGAATTCTTTTGGACGTAACAGGAAAATGTTCAATAACATAACGGCCATTCTCATTACCGTCAATTTTGTACAACCCCTGGGTTGTAGTACCTAACCAGATAGTTCCTTTACTGTCTACTTCAGTCGTTTTGATGTAGGCCGATATTTCTTCCTTTCCCTTAGAAGTTGTGAAACTGAGGGGCGCCATAAGATTATCCTCCTCATAATATTCAAATAAACCTTTATCTGTCCCTAAAAGAATTCTATTATCGAAAAGCGTAATGTTATTTATTAAAAAATTTCTTACTTCAGCAATCCCGCTTATTTTTACTTCGGAAACTTTAAGGTTGGAACGATTAATCCTGAATAGCCCATATTGATGCGAGCCCACGAGAAGGTCACCCTTTTTATTCTCTTGGATTGCATGAACCGCGACGCTCGTATTTTCTGCTTTTCCGGGAAGATCAATATGAACAAAACTGTCCTGATCTCTGTTGTAAAGATCAAGGCCGGTTTCTGTGCCCACCCACAACCTGTTTTGCTTATCTACATAAGTGATGTGGATAAGAGAATTACTCAAACTGCTACTATCTTCCTCCTTAAACTGGTAAGAAGTATAGTCTGATCCATTGTATTTATTAAGCCCCAGACCGTTGGTGCCCATCCATATAAACCCCTGTCGATCCTGAGAAATACTGGCTACAGCCCGTTGAGTGGGAATACTTTTTAGCGCTTCAAAGTGATATTCGGGTAATGATTTTTCCTGTCCCAAAACCGAAGCAAAAGATAGAAGAAGCAAAACAGGAAAAAGCGGAAATATCTTTATTTTATAATTCAAGTTCTCTGGATTTAAGTTTTTCCGATATTAACATATCAATGGTTTTATTGAAAAACTATTAGGACAAATAAGATTCGTAGGAATCAGGAGGTTGTTTTAATTTAACTTCAAGCTGAATGGATTTGTTGCGAAAGCAGGCTTAACAATTTTACTAATATAATGAAAAATAAATTTGCTGTTTATCTGCCAAATTTCACTTCCAGGTATTTCAGTCAGATATTCATCTATGATTTCAAAGTATTGAAATATAAGTCGGTAAGCTATTATTAAAATTACAATTCAATTTTTTCGGAACTTCTGTTCTTTTGGCAAAAACAGATTGTTGCAGGCATAGAAAGCCTCAAGTTGATAAGGTTTTCTGTTCACCTATTTCATTTTAAAGATGGTAAGGGGGCCGTTGTTGTTGGCCATTATGTAGTGAGCTTCTTCTCTTATCTTAATACCTGCCATTCCCTTTACATTATAGCCGTTATAGAAACTTATATCCCTCTCAGGTTGTAAATTCCCTTCGGAATCTGATACTAAAACATAGCCTGTGTTAGAATCGTACCTTATAGTCTCTACTTCAGCCTCAAAAATTCCTCCAACACCAATAACATCGGGAAAACCGTCGTCGTTTATGTCTGTTATCTGAAAATTCATTGTAGGGCCAATTTGGGCCTTAGTTGGCAACTTCTTTTTCGTAAAGCTGCCATCTCCATTATTTATCACAATAATAGAACTGAATGTGTATACTTCTTTATGATAGGAGTTGGAAATTTCTTCTTCCCCATAAATGTCTTGTAGTGATGAAGAGGCAAATTCTTCATAAGTTGGTATTTTTTCGCTTACAAAGGGGTTTTGTACTGTAGAACATTCCTTTCCCCGTACTGGCACTAATTTACCCTGGTAAACCTTGCTCAACACCATATCGTAGGTGTTGTTGTCGTCAAAATTATTTCCGTAGATATGGAGTGGTTTTTCTTCAGAAGGGTGAAATTTGTTGTTCTCTCCCAGGTTACCTACTAAATAATCCATATCTCCATCTCTGTCAATATCAACTTCCTTTACAGTATTCCACCAGCCTTCGGTTTTTTTAAAATCTGGTATGGATTTAAGTGCAAATTTGCCATTTCTGTTCTCCAGAATGCTTATTGGAAACCATTCACCAACAATAATAAGGTCCTCATCATCGTCATTGTCATAATCTGAAAAAATCAGGTCGTTTACTATCCCTATTTCGAGTAGTTCCGGAGCGATTTCCTGGGTGATATCCTCAAAATGCCCATTTTCGTTCTCCAGGAGGTAAGACCTTGGCGCCAAAGGATACTTTCCGGGGATATGATGGCCTCCAATGGCCAGATCGAGGTCTCCGTCGTTGTCAAAATCTGTTGCGCGTACGGTTTTTGAACTAGTGCTCATTTTTGGCAATTTTCGGCTTACAGTAAAGTTTCCGTTGCCATCATTAATATAGAGCCGGTCCTGTAGAAGGGGATCATTCTCGTCTAGTTCATAACCGCCGCTGGTGACATACAAATCGAGATCCTCATCGCCATCGGCATCAAAGAAAAGAGCGGCATTATCTTCAAAATCTTTCTCTTTTTCCCAAAATTGCCGATTTATACTTTCAAATCTCCCTATTTTATGCTGAATATACATTTGGGCAGCCTGTCCTGCTGCACCACCAATAAAGAAATCTTCAAGTCCGTCGTTGTTGATATCTGCAACCTGAAGTGCAGGGCCTTGTTCTGAAAGTTTTTGAGGGAGTAAAGCCTGCCTGGAAAAATCATTAAAGGTGTTTTCTTCATGTTTAAAGTTAATCCCAAGCCTTTGCGGATCTACAGGAGTGAAATTTTGAGCGGACCTTAAAGGTTGCTCTTTGTCACCTTTATATTGATTTTTGCTGAAGGTAATTGTTTGATTTGCCTCTATATTTTCTGCGGCCAGGACCGAATTGTCTCCCCAAATCACCTCAATCCTGTCAATTTCTGTTTCTTCACCTAGCCCAAAATTCAGGATATTACTTACTGAGGATTGGTACCCCCTGGAGGTATAAAGAACCTGATATTGTTGATTTTTAGGGGTGTACACTTTTACTTTTGTGCCAATACCATTAATATTATTTTCACCTCCTGTGAGCTTTATATTAATAAAATTACCTACAGAATTGTTTTTATAGACAGCTGCATTTCCTGAAGAATTGTTAAGAACCAGGTCCAGGTCACCGTCATTATCAAAATCTGCATAGGCGACGCCGTTTGTATTTATTTTTTTATCCAATCCCCAGTTACTGGTGCTATTTTCAAAGGTTAAATCGCCGTTGTTTTTAAAAGCGTAGTTGGACAACTCGTCAGAAGGCATGATTTCCATCATTTCAGAAAAGGTAACATTTTCCTGTTCTTGCTGAAGTTCTCTTACCCTTGTCCTGTAATCCTGGTTCCCGAGTTCCCGTTCTATTCCGTTTGAAATGAAAATATCCTTAAATCCATCATTATCAAAATCGGCAATTAAAGGTGCCCAGCTCCAGTCGGTTTTTGAAATACCCGCCAACTGACCAATGTCGCTAAAAGAACCATTGCCATTGTTGAGTTGTAGTACATTAGACATATACGCGTAGTGGTAACCGGAATTCACCATAGTCCGGAAACCTTCAGTATTCATGCTCGCCATATTTTGTTTCCCCCGCTGATGATCTTCTGCGAGCATGTCCAGAACCAGGAGATCGGGTAAGAAATCATTATTTATATCAGCATAATCAGAGCCCATGCTGTTATAGGAAATGTGCTTTAAACGGGTGTTGATCTGGTTAGAAAACGTTCCGTTTTTGTTGTTGATATAAAGAAAATCCGGGCCAATATAATCGTTAGCCACATAAACATCTGGCCAGTCGTCGTTATTAAAATCACCAATAGAAGCGCTAAGGCCCCATTCCTTGTTTATAATCCCTGCCTGTAGTGTAATATTGGTAAAATTTCCACCGTCGTTGCGAAACAGGTGGTCTGAGGTTTCAGGGAAATATTGCTTTTCACCTGTAGGCTCAATTCTGTTTGTGTTCCCAAAATCAGGCCGGTGGTTTACCAGGTACATGTCCAGGTCACCATCTTTGTCAAAATCAAAAAAGTAAGCCTGAATAGAGAATCCGTTATGATCCAGCCCCCACTTTTCGGCTTCATCTTTAAAAGTTCCGTCTTTTTGATTGATAAACAATTTGTTCTTCCGAAGTTCATTATTTTCAATAGAGGCAGATTTACATACGTAGATGTCCATCCAGCCATCGTTATTAATATCTATCATAGTAACTCCGCTGGTCCAGCCATTACTGTCTTCTACTCCGGCTTCTGCCGTTACATCTTCAAATTTAAAATCGCCGGTATTTAAGTAGAGCTTATTGGAATTTTGATTGGAAGTGAAATAAACATCCTGAAGGCCGTCGTTGTTTATATCACCAACAGCAACGCCGCCGCCTGTGAAAGCATAAGGATAATTGATATAGTTAAACGCAGAATCCTGCTTTACAGTATTTGTGAATTTTATATTTGTTTTGGATTGGTCAAGCTCGGTAAACAGGGTTTCTGCGTCTGAAGTCTTTCTTTTTACTTCATCCCGGTCACAACCTGCGAGAATAATTAAGCAGATAAAAAGTATTGTTCTGAAAGTTAGGGACATGTAGTACAAATTTTTGCAAATATAAATTTCTTTCATGTTTAAATAGGAATATAAAACTAAAAACCGCCTCCACATTTAAGGAAGACGGTTTTCAGCTCTCATCACGAGATAACTCAACTTAAAACTAACTAACTACTTATTTTTAAATATTTTCCTCTTTACATGGTGGTTTCGATTGCTCTTAAATTAAGCATCTTTTAATATTGTTCTTTTTTTAAACTGAAACTCGCGGCCCTATAATTCCATATGCACTTTTAATATTCGTTTAAAAATATTCTATTCGAATAGTGAAAGGTCTACTGCTTCGCCCATTATTTTATAACCCAATTCATTGGGATGCAGATAATCCCCAGAATGTGCTTTTGGCAGGATAACCAAAGTATCCTCAGGATTTCTTATCGCTTTATCAAAATCAATAACTGCATCAAAACGTCCGCTGTTACGAATCCATTTATTAACGTACTGCCGCGCAGATTCGCGAAAATCTTTATAGTAAAAAGATTCCTTTATAGGCGTAATTGTACCTCCATATATTTTTATGTTCCGGTCGTGCGCCTTATCTATCATGGTGTTATAAGCAGCAATTAAGTTTTTCGCTACCTGGAAGGCTGTAGCGCTATCTTTAGTCGCGCCAAGATCATTGACACCTTCCATAACTATAGCCCAGCGTACTCCTTTCTGATCAAGAATATCCCGATCAAAACGATCAAGAGCGGTTGGTCCAAGACCACCTCGAAGTACAGCATTCCCCCCAATGCCCTGGTTTAGTACGGCTACGTTTTGTGTCTCCGGATTGTGTAAAAGCCGTTCAGACAAAATATCCGGCCAGCGGTTTTGCTCGTTCGTTCCGGATCCACGGCCATCTGTAATTGAATTTCCGATGATGGCTACAGCAGCTGCAGACTCAGGTGCTTTGACCTGCATTCCGCTAATGATGTACCAATGATCTGTCTTTTTAGCTTCGGAAGGACCTTGTACGGCAGTCTTATCACCTTCAAAAATATATGAAGTTGTACGAGATCCGGGATGGCCTGTAAGATCGTCAGGTACGGTGCCAAAATGAATGGTAATAGCCAGATCTTCACGATCTTCTAAAGGAAATGCAATAGGGTCTGAAGTTATTGCTTTTCCACCATCTATCATTACCTGAGCCCTACCATTAAATTCGACATTTTTAGTGGTAGAGGCATCTATAGCTCCATTTCCTTCTGAAGTGGCAATTTGAACTTCCTGAATTGTTGTGGGACCCGCGCTAAATTCATTTGAAAAACGTATCCTAAGGCTGTCACCTCCAAGAGAAACTCTCACGATCTGTCGTAGGATATTATTACTCAGGCCAGGTTCCGGAGGCATATTGTGAGGTTCTACAAGCTGAGGTGCGGTGCTCCAGGTACCAACCCATTTTCCGGATTGGGAAACAAAATGCTGTTGTGAATATTTGGGATTAGCAAATCCCATCACAAAAAGTAAAGAAGCAACTAAACCCATTAATCCCAGAGCCACGCGACCAGAACAAAAAGCAGAACGCAGAAATGTCGTTATATAAGTAATTAGTTTATACATCATCGTGTTCACAGGTTTTAATTGTGTCATGAATGGAAATAAAGGAACCTCATATTTTGAATAAATATAAACAATTTTTTTTTAGCGAAATCGGTTGCGTTAAAATTTGATAAATTTCTTATATTTTACCACAAGGATCTTTCTAAATGATATATATGTCATTTATAAATAGATAGTTATGAATTACTTCAGGAACGCGAATACGATTGAGTAAACTTTTTCCTATTTTAGCTTTTATTATTTTAAAAAAACCAACATTTAAAGATTTTAAAACTTAAAAGTTATGAATAAAAAATTTTTACGTTCCGCTCTTCCGATACTGAGTTCCTTTTTAATTATGAGCTGCGGTGATGAAAAAAAGAACAGCAACGTAGCAGAAAAGGATCTACAAGAGGATTCCATTGTAGCACAGGATGAGGTCAGAAGAGCACCTTCGGAACCGTTGGTGACAGATAATTATACTGCAGATCCCTCAGCTCATGTTTTTGAAGGCAAGATATATATCTATCCTTCCCATGACTGGGATTCAGGGGTCCCTGAAGATGACACTGGTGCACATTTTAATATGAAGGATTATCACGTGTACTCCCTTGATAGTGTAGGTGGAGAAGTAACAGACCACGGGATGGTTCTTGATGTAGATGATGTGCCGTGGGCTTCCAGACAGATGTGGGCTCCAGATGCTGCTGAAAAGGATGGGAAGTATTACTTATATTTTCCTGCCAAAAATGAAAATGACATTTTTAGGATAGGTGTTGCCATTGGCGATTCTCCCGCTGGTCCCTTTGAACCACAGGAGGAGCCTATTGAAGGAAGTTATAGTATGGATCCCGCTGTGTATGAAGATACCGACGGAGAATACTATATGTACTTTGGAGGTATATGGGGTGGTCAGCTTCAGGATTACCGCAACAATGAGTACCAGGGCGAAGAGGATATTTATCCTGCAGACGATGAACCGGCGCTGTTACCAATGATCGCCAAATTGGGTGATGATATGATTAGTTTTGCAGAAGAGCCAAAAGAGGTACAACTTCTTGATGAAAATGGTGATCTGCTTCTTACAGGGGACAACGAGAGAAGGTTTTTTGAGGCTGCCTGGGTACATAAATATAATGACACCTATTACTTCTCTTACTCTACGGGAGATACGCACAATATCGCTTATGCAACCGGGGATAATCCTTATGGCCCTTTTACTTACCAGGGTGTTATCCTGGAGCCGGTATTGGGATGGACAAATCACCACTCAATTGTTGAGTATGAAGGAAAATGGTATTTGTTTTACCATGACAGTTCGCTTTCTGGAGGCAAGACTTACTTAAGAAGTGTGAAAATGTCTGAACTTAAGTATAATGAGGACGGAAGCATTCAAACTATTAATGCTATGGTAGAGGCTGGAGAGGAGTCTCTACTTGAATAATCGAATTTATGAGATACATTTTTATTGCAATTCTGTTTTTCGCAGGATGTTATAATTCCGTTTTTGGTCAGGTACGTTTGCCTAAATTGATTAGCGACGGAATGGTACTTCAGCGTGATACAGATGTAAAAATATGGGGATGGGCTTCTAAAGAGGAGCCCATTCTTATTTCATTCCAGGGAAAAGAATACAAAACAACGGCAAATTCCGAAGGCGAATGGTCCATTACTTTTTCAGATTTAAAACCTGGTGGTCCTTACAAAATGAACCTTAGTGCGAATAATGAAATTGAGCTGAAGGATATCTATGTTGGAGATGTATGGCTGGCTTCAGGACAATCAAATATGGAGCTTCCTATGAGTCGTGTAGAACCTCTATATGCTGAAGAAATAGCAAAAGCTTCCAACCAGGCCTTACGCTTTTTTGAAGTTCCGAAAACTTATGATTTTAACGAAGCTCATGAAGATTTAGGTGGAGGAGAATGGAAAGCAGTAACTCCGGAAAATATCAGAAGTTTTTCTGCAGTAGCTTATTTTTTCGCAAAAGATATCCACGAACGGTATAATGTTCCTGTAGGCATTGTAAATGCCAGTCTGGGTGGCTCTCCTGTAGAAGCCTGGATTAGTGAGGAATCTCTCAAAAAATTTCCTGCGCATTACAAAGAAGCAGAAAAATTTAAGAGCAGCACGCTTAGGGATAGTATCGAGAGGGATGATCAAACCCGTATACAGGAATGGTATAACGAACTGAATAAAAAAGATTCTGGTATTTCTCAAAACTGGAAGGCAGAGACTGGGCAGGAAGATGCGTGGAAGCAAATGGAAATTCCCGGCTTTTGGGCAGATGAGGAGCTGGGACAGAAGAATGGAGCGGTCTGGTTTCAGAAGAAAATAGAAGTTCCGGAAGACTGGTCAGGAGAAGAAGTAAAACTTTTAATGGGAAGAATCGTAGACGCCGATTCTGTTTTTGTTAACGGAACGTTCGTTGGAAATACTACTTATCAATATCCGCCAAGACGTTATGAAATTCCGGCCGGAGTGCTTAAAGCTGGAGAGAATTTGGTAAGTGTGCGCATCATCAACGAATCAGGAAGAGGTGGTTTTGTTCCAGATAAGCCAAATAAACTGGTTTTTGGAGAAGAAGAAATTGATCTTACCGGCATCTGGAAGTACAAACTGGGGGCTGAAATGCCACCGCTGCGCGGACAAACTTTTATACGCTGGAAACCACTTGGCTTATATAATGCCATGATAAATCCATTAACAAATTACAGGATTAAAGGTGCAATCTGGTACCAGGGAGAATCTAATACCGACTCCTACGATGAGTACCAGGAGTTATTTACTGCGCTTATAGAAGACTGGAGAAAAAAATGGGGACAGGGAAACTTTCCTTTTCTTTATGTTCAACTCACAAATTTTATGGAAAGCAAGGACCAGCCTAGAGACAGTAACTGGGCCCGCTTAAGGGAAGCGCAGACACAAACATTGTCTGTTCCCGAAACTGGTATGGCAGTCGCGATAGATGTAGGGGAGTGGAATGATATTCATCCGCTTAATAAAAAGTCGGTAGGAGAAAGACTGGCCCAGGCAGCAAGAAATGTTGCCTACGATGAGAATGTAGTTCCCGGAGGCCCTCTTTATAGTTCATTTGCCAAAAAAGGGGATTCTATTGTGCTCTCTTTTGAAAATGTTGGTCAGGGTTTAACAACAGGTGGCGAGAAAAATCTTAAGCAGTTTGCATTAGCCGGTAAGGACAAGAAATTTTATTGGGCTAACGCCGAAATTAAGGGTGATAAGGTAATCGTTTCGAGTCCAAAGGTGAAAAATCCGGTTGCAGTACGTTATGCATGGGCAGATAACCCTGAAGGAGCAAATCTTTGTAATAAAGAAGGCTTTCCCGCTTCTCCTTTTAGAACAGACGACTGGGAGAAATAAATTTCTTCTGAATAAGAAATAAAGAGGTGATCTAAAAATGGCAATTTTCGTGCTGTAGAAAGAGTTTAAGCTGAAGAATCAGTTAAATTTTCAAAAGCGTAAAATTTAATCAGGCTTAGATCACCTTTTTCTTTTACAAGAGACTATTTTTTATAAACTTCATCTTCCCCGGAATATTTAAACCAGTCGAAAGCGGCTTCATTTTCAGAATTTTCTCCGTTTGACGTAGAATACATTCCAAAGACGGCTCCTACAAAGCCACCGGCAACTTTGGTGCTCAGATATTTTCCGTCTAAACCACCTCCCAAATTCTTCCATTCATCTTCGGTTTTATAGGAGAATTTGTAAAGATCCTCATCAAATTCGACTTTAAATTCTACCAGTGCTTCAGGAGAATCCAGTTTAGCCGATTCCAATAAAACCTCACCATCTTCAGATCCTTTAAAAAGCTGAATAACCTCTTTGCCTTCAGCAAAAGATTTACATATATAGTAATAGTGGGTTTCATTTTGAAAAGCTATTAAACCAGCTTTCTCGTTGCTTTTTTCAGTTGAAAAATCCAAAGAAACAGAAGCTTCTCCCGTAAGATGTTGCTGCCTGTGCGCTATAAAACTTGGATTGGAAGTACCTGATACGGTTTCAGGTCGGGTTTCCATCACTAAAAAACCGTTCCTTTCAGTTAAGCTGTACCACTTATTCTTAACCGTTCTCAGAAATAGCCAGTGTAAATCGAGTTCTTCATCATTAAAATCTTTGGTAAAGGAGAAATTTCCATTTAAAGGAAAAAGAGTATCATCTAGCGCTACTCCTTCAGGTAAAGGATATTGATATTTAATTTCTTCACCTCCCAGATCAAATACAGGCCAGTCGTTCACCCATTTTACGGGCGCAAGAAAAGTTTCTCTTCCGGTATTATAATAGTCACCTTCATATGGTCTCACGGCAAGGAAAACTCCGTACCATTCGTTATCCGGGCCCACAACGATGTCTGCATGTCCGGCAGAAGTAATTGGGTTTTCCCTTTCAGGATCTAAATGCCTTTGCGTAAGGATAGGATTATCTTCGTAAGGAATAAAATCGTCGTCAATATTTTCATTTCTGTAGACGACTTCGGTATGGTTTACGGCTGTACCACCTTCTGCGGTCATAAGATAATAGTAGCCGTTTTCTTTGTAAATTCGCGGTCCTTCAGCCCAAACAGGCTCTTCAGAAATGTCTACTCCTCCATTTACCAATATCCGGTTCTCTCCTTTCACTTTTAGATTCTCTTTGTCAAATTCGAACATTCTTATGGTACGGTGCCCGTCATATAGAGGTTCATTGTTGGGAGCATCTCCATTATAAACTATAAAAGACTTTTCTTCATCAAAAAACAATCCTGGGTCTATTCCCTGTACTTCGGGTAGCCATACAGGATTAGACCATGGTCCCGCCGGGTCCTCTGCGGTTACCACGAAATTCCCTTTCCCATCAACAATAGTGCAGGTTACATAGAAGGTGCCATTATCGTAACTAATATCTGGTGCAAAAACTGCTCTTGAAACTCCGAATCCTTCCAGGTCCACTTGTTCCGGACGGTCCAGGACATTCCCTATTTGCTTCCAGTTTACAAGATCGGTACTATGGAAAACAGGAATTCCCGGGTAAAAAGCAAAAGTGGAATGTACCATATAATAATTGCTATTTCCGTCATCTGTAATTGCAGGGTCCGGATAAAATCCAGCCAGGATAGGGTTCTTAAAATATTCTTGTTCCTGGGCTTTTGCCGGTAAAAAGCCAAGGCAAAAACCGAAAACAAGAAGAAAAGTTTTTGATGTCATAGTTTAAAATTTATTATGGGGTTAAGATAAATAAAAATATCATGAAGCAATCGGTTGCGTAGTGAGGTTCTTCAGAAAATTATAAAATGTATAAAATCTTTGGCGTGAAGGTTGTTAATAAACCCTTACCTTGCTTATTAAGGTGGAACTTTTAAATTTGCTGAAAAATGATACTTTCTCTAAGAGAGTTGTAGGAAATTTTATTTGTCATGAATTTCGCTTATGCAAATGAGATAGAGAAGATTAACTTCTGAATTTTAGTCTCTGTAGGACTTATCGCGTATATTTATCGAAATTTTATTGTGTAATATTGCAATTAAATTTTTGAAGATCTATGTTTAAACGAAAAAAACAATTTAAAAAGATGCGGACCTTCCTTATATGTGTCGTGTTGTTTTTTTCGGGATTTCAAGGGTTTTCTCAATGCACTAACCCCGGATGGAGGCCTTGTGGCCCTGATGGAGAGTGTATGCCATCTCGAGAATGCCGCCCGGGTGTTCCGCCGCCACCGGGACTTCCTATAGACTTCGGGATTTCAGCATTAATTGCTTCAGGACTCCTCTTGGGAGGTTATCATCTTCGGAAGAAAAGAGAAGATGATTAACGCAAGTCATTGATCCGCTTTACATACTTTCCAATAACATCAAATTCCAGGTTCACTATATCTCCTTCCTTTAAATCATGAAAAATAGTATGCTTGTAAGTATAAGGTATTACTGAAACGCTAAAGCTGTTCTTTTCTGAATTTACCACAGTAAGACTCACGCCATTTATGGTAACAGATCCTTTTTCGATAGTAATATTTTGCATTGCGGGATCGTACTCAAAGCTAAAGTTCCAGCTTCCTCCTGCCTCTTCGGTTTTAATACAAGTTGCTGTTTGATCTACATGCCCCTGCACGATATGGCCGTCCAGCCTGTCGCCAAGTTTCATTCCGCGTTCCAGGTTAACAAAACTTCCTTTTTTAAGATGCCCAAAGTTTGTTTTCTGAAGGGTTTCTTTAATTGCAGTCACCTTGTAAGTATCCTCTTCAATAGAAACCACAGTGAGACAGACTCCGTTATGGGCAACACTTTGATCAATTTTAAGTTCGGGAGTGAATGTAGCCTTTACTTTAATATGTAAATTCTCTTCTTCTTTATGTACGGAAGTGATTTCCCCTACTTCTTCAATTATCCCGGTAAACATGGATTGTATTATATTAGTTACATTTGTGTTGTAAAAATAGAAATAAAATATCGGGAATTTTATGAAACAAGTTCAAAAGATAAAATTAGGAATTAGTATAGGAGATTTGAATGGCATAGGGAGTGAGATTGTTCTTAAAACTTTTGACGACTCCCGTATGTTGGATTTTTGTACCCCTGTTATTTTCGCTTCAGCAAAGACTGTCACGTTTCTGAAAAAGCAGTATAAACTGTCCCTCAATTTCCAGGGAATAGATGATCCTTCCAAAGCAATAGACGGAAAAATTAACGTGATGAACGTGTGGAAGGAGAATGTAGACATTAATTTTGGCGAAGAAGATCCGGAAGTAGGTAAATATGCTTTTCTTTCTTTAGAAGCTGCCACAGTGGCACTGAAAAATGATGATATTGATGTTTTGGTTACTGCGCCCATAAATAAAAGCAGCATCCAGAGCGAAAACTTCAATTTTCCGGGGCATACAGATTATTTGGCACAAGAGCTGGAGGGGGAGAGCCTTATGTTTATGATTACCGATACGCTTAAAATAGGATTACTTACAGACCATGTTGCTCTAAAAGATATAGCCAGCGTTATTACTCCGGAATTAATTCAGAAGAAAATCGACATTATTCATGAAACCCTGAAACAGGATTTTAGAATTCAGAAGCCGAAAATTGCCGTTTTGGGCATTAATCCCCATAGTGGAGATAACGGGGTAATAGGAAAAGAAGATGAAGAAATTCTAAAACCTACTTTACATAAAATACGGGAAAAAGGAAAGCTGGTTTACGGTCCTTATTCTGCAGATAGTTTTTTTGGTTCCAAGAATTATAAGAATTTTGATGCGGTGGTTGCTTCTTATCATGACCAGGGGCTTATTCCTTTTAAAACCCTTTCTTTTGGTAACGGAGTAAATTTTACGGCAGGCTTAAATAAGGTGAGAACCTCACCAGATCATGGAACAGCTTTTGAAATTGCCGGAACCAACTCTGCCAATATAAATTCCTTTAAGGAGGCTGTATTTAAAGCCATTGAAATTTACAAATGCAGAAAGGAATACAGGAAACTAACAAAGAATGCCTTAAAGAAGCAGGGTAGAAAAGATACTAACAAAAAATTGTTCACAAAAGATAATTAATTAATTATATTTTTTATCTTTGCAGCCGCCTAAGCCTAAGGGCCTGGGGCTCGAAACTGAGTATGAGATGAGGAGATTAGCAGCATATACAATCCCCTTTGTGGGATTAAAGCTAGGGAAGCACCAGTTTGAGTACGATATTGATAACGAGTTCTTTGATCATTTTGAGTACGACGAATTCAACAGTGTAGATGTAAAAATCGAGCTGCTGTTCGAAAAAAAAACCACCATGATGGAGCTTACTTTTAAAGCTTCAGGAACGGTAAATGTTGATTGCGATATTACGAATGAACCATACGATCAGCCAATAGACAGCAGTCTTTTTCTGGTAATCAAATTTGGGAATGAGTATAATGACGAAGATGAAGATTTACTTATAATCCCGCATGGAGAGTATGAGGTAAACGTACAACAATATATTTATGAGCTTATCGTGCTATCTTTGCCAATAAAAAGGGTACATCCCGGCGTGGAAGATGGAACTTTAAAGTCTGACGTGCTGGATAAACTGGAAGAACTTAGCATCGACAAGAAAGAAAAAAATAATGAGGAGGATATAGATCCTCGATGGGATAAACTTAAGAATTTACTAAACGATTAAATAATAGCAAGCCATGGCACATCCAAAGAGAAAAATCTCTAAAACCAGAAGAGATAAAAGAAGGACACATTATAAGGCCTCGGTACCAAAAATAGCTACCGATCCTACAACAGGCGAAGCACATTTGTACCATAGAGCACACTGGCATGAAGGTAAACTATATTACCGCGGTCAGGTATTAATAGATAATACAGAAGAAGTAGAGGCTTAATGTCTTAGAGCTTCAATAAATTAAGAAAACTCTCACGCCGTGGGAGTTTTTTGTTTTTAGTTGAATAAGTCCTAAAAAGACCTTAATTTGCACCACTTTTAGAAGAAAAATTAGTACATTCCTTTTGATGTGCTTTTTTTGTGCAGCGGCATGCACATTGGTGTTTTAAAATTGATTCTATGAATAAAATCACAGCAGCGATTACAGCTGTGGGTGCATATGTTCCCGACGATATTTTAACCAACAAGATGTTGGAGGAAATGGTGGATACCAATGATGAGTGGATATTCTCAAGAACAGGAATTAAGGAACGTAGAATTTTAAAAGATCCTAACAAAGGAACCTCTTTTTTAGCTATAGAAGCTTCAAAAGACCTGCTGAGAAAAACAAATCTTGATCCGCAGGAAGTTGATCTTGTACTGGTAGCTACCGCAACACCAGATTTACCCGTTGCGGCAACCAGTGTTCACGTTGCAACGCAAATTGGAGCTACTAATGCTTTTGCGTATGATATCCAGGCAGCTTGTTCAGGATTTCTTTATGCAATGTCTACAGGTGCAGCCTATATCGAATCTGGACGATACAAAAAAGTATTGGTGATAGGTGCAGATAAAATGTCTTCCATTATCGATTATTCAGATAGAACAACCTGTATTATTTTTGGTGATGGCGCCGGTGCAGTTCTAATGGAACCTAATGAAGAAGGCTTTGGTTTGCAGGACGAAATACTTCGTAGCGATTCGATTGGAAGGGATTCTTTAAGAATAGAAGCAGGTGGTTCTCTAATGCCTCCTTCAGAAGAAACTGTGGCAAAAAAACTTCATTACGTACGCCAGGATGGAAAGACAGTGTTCAAATTTGCAGTATCCAACATGGCAGCGGTAAGTGAACAAATCATGAAAAAGAACAATCTTACTAATGAAGATGTAAACTGGCTCATAGCCCACCAGGCCAATAAGCGAATAGTGGGAGCTACCGCCAGCAGGATGAATCTGGAAGACGAAAAAGTTCTGATGAATATTCAACGGTACGGAAATACGACGTCTGCCACGTTGCCGTTATTATTGAGCGATTACGAGAAAAATTTTAAAAAGGGGGATAACCTTATCTTTGCCTCATTTGGAGGTGGCTTCACCTGGGGTGCAGCCTATCTGAAATGGGCATATAATTCTTAAAAAAACCAACACTTTAATATTATGGATTTAAAAGAAATTCAGAATCTGATAAAGTTTGTAGCCAAGTCTGGTGCCAGTGAGGTTAAACTGGAAACGGGAGATGTAAAAATCACTATTAAAACCGGCGGCTCAGACGATAAAGAAACCATCGTACAACAGGTGCCCATGGCAGGACAAATGCCGCAGCAAATGCCGGTACAGCAACAGGCGCCTTCGCCGGCTCCCGAACCTGCACCGCAATCTGGCTCATCTTCTTCAGATAAAAAAGAATCTACAGCAGAAGACAATTCAAATTATATAACCGTCAAGTCACCAATAATCGGAACTTTCTATAGAAAACCTTCACCAGACAAATCTGTATTTGTTGAGGTAGGAGATAGTATTAAAGAAGGAGATGTGCTTTGCGTAATTGAAGCAATGAAACTTTTCAACGAAATCGAAAGCGAAGTATCCGGTAAAATTGTAAAAGTATTGGTAGATGATTCCTCTCCTGTAGAGTTTGATCAGCCGTTATTTTTAGTAGACCCTTCATAATTACTGCCCATTTATCTGAAGAGAAATTTTCTTCAGAAGAAAAAAACAATAGGTATGTTTAAAAAAATATTGATTGCCAATAGAGGAGAAATTGCCCTGCGAATTATCCGTACGTGCAAAGAGATGGGAATTAAGACAGTGGCAGTATATTCTACTGCCGATGCCGAAAGTCTCCATGTAAGATTTGCCGATGAAGCCGTATGTATTGGCCCTCCCCCAAGTAACTTATCTTATCTAAAGATTTCAAATATTATCGCTGCTGCAGAAATTACAAATGCAGATGCGATACATCCGGGTTACGGATTTTTATCTGAAAATGCTAAATTTTCCAAAATCTGCGAAGAACACGGCATCAAATTTATCGGCGCCTCTGCAGATATGATTTCCAAAATGGGAGATAAAGCAACCGCGAAAGCTACTATGAAAGCTGCTGGCGTGCCCTGTATTCCAGGTTCTGAGGGAATCATAAAAGACTTTAAGGAGTGTAAAAAACTTGCTCAGGAAACCGGTTATCCCGTGATGCTAAAAGCAACTGCCGGTGGAGGTGGTAAAGGAATGCGTGCCGTCTGGAAACCCGAAGACCTTGAAGCTGCATGGGAATCTGCCCGTAAAGAAGCCGATGCTTCTTTTGGAAATGATGGTATGTACATGGAAAAACTTATCGAAGAACCACGTCATATCGAGATTCAGGTAGTAGGCGATAGCAGCGGGAAAGCCTGTCATCTTTCAGAAAGGGACTGCTCCATCCAAAGGCGTCATCAAAAGCTTACAGAGGAAACTCCGTCTCCTTTTATGACAGATAAACTTAGAAAGAAAATGGGTGAGGCAGCTGTAAAAGCAGCCGAATATATTAAGTACGAAGGTGCGGGAACAGTAGAATTTCTTGTGGATAAACACCGTAATTTCTACTTTATGGAAATGAACACGCGTATCCAGGTAGAGCATCCAATTACCGAGCAGGTGATCGATTACGACCTTATTCGAGAGCAGATTTTAGTCGCTTCCGGAGTGCCAATTTCAGGGAAAAATTACTTCCCGCAGTTGCATTCCATAGAGTGTAGGATTAATGCAGAAGATCCCTACCACAACTTTCGTCCATCTCCGGGTAAAATTACCAATATGCATGCCCCGGGAGGCCATGGTGTAAGGATAGATACCCACGTTTACAGTGGCTATGTCATCCCACCACACTACGATTCCATGATCGCGAAGCTTATTACCACTGCCCAAACAAGGGAAGAGGCTATAAATAAGATGAAGCGTGCACTGGATGAATTTGTGATAGAAGGCATAAAAACCACCATTCCCTTCCATAGGCAGCTTATGGATGAAACCGACTATAAAGAAGGCAACTATACTACAAAATTCATGGAATCCTTTAAAATGAAGGCTCCGGAAGAAGCGTAGAAATTATTAAATAATAGTAAAACCCGGAATTTTTTTCCGGGTTTTTTGTTTTTGAGCGTTACCCCGTGAAAA
>NZ_JAVRHO010000038.1:0-22454 GCF_031846515.1 Autumnicola lenta | reverse complement strand
ACAGAACCTCCCGGAATACCCCTGTAATTATTCGGGCCGTAAGCCAGGTGTGAGGGTACGAGAAGCGTCCCGCTACCGCCCTCTTTAAAATAAGTTATTCCTTCTGTCCAGCCCCTGATTACCTCCTGTAAATTAAAGGTAACTCCATCCGCATCACTTTGATCGAAAACTTCGCCATCAGTAAAGTAACCTTTGTAGGCGACCCTTACATCGTCTGTTGCTGTCGGTTGCTCCCCTGTTCCTTCCTCTTCAATGATATAATACAATCCTGAATTACTTTTCTCGGCTTCAAGATCATTTTCTTCCAGATAATCCTGAATTTCCTGATCATTCAGGCTTACATAATCTACGGATTGATTGTTATCATCGTTACAGGAAATAAAGGAAACGAACAGGAGTGTCAAAAGGCTGATTTTAATTTTCATGTTTTTTTCACAAATATAAATAACTTTAAGAAGCTCCACCGCTGAAGGTAAAGTAAAATCAACCTGGAAACAGTCAATAAGGCCGCCCATCTTTCGCATAAATCCTGCAGATTAAAACGTGCATCTCATGCTCAGAATTTCTGGAGCTGAATTATCAGTTTTCCTGATTTAATTTTTTGACCACTTTTGCAGGATTTCCTACTGCTAAAGTATCTGCCGGAATATCTTTTGTCACCACTGCTCCTGCCCCAATTACAGCCCTGTCACCAATATTTACCCCGGGACAAATCGTTGCATGTCCGCCAATCCAGCATTCTTCGCCTATACTTACCTGTTTGCAATCTTCCCACAGCCTTCTTTCCTTAATTCCTAAAGGATGCCTTGCGGTGTAAATATGCACTCCGGGAGCGAGGAGTGTTCCTTTTCCTATAGTGACTTTTGCCCCATCCAAAATAACTGCTCCAAAATTGACAAAAACATTCTCTGCAGCATAAATGTTTTCCCCATAGTCACAGTGGAAAGGTGGTTCTAAATGCAGATTTTTAGCTGAATTAGGACATAATTCGTTTATGGTTTCCTGAAATTTGTCTGTGTAATATTCAGTGACATTTAGTTTATGGAGAATACGTTTCACCCTGGTACGGACTTCAATAAGCTCTTTCCCATGCGCATCGTAAGGCTCGCCGGCCATCATTTTTTCCTTTTCTGTTTTCATTTTGAATTTTTGTCTATGCTTAAAAATTTTTGAAATGCAGGCCCGCTAAAAGCTGTTTTATAAATTCAAATTAAATGAATGTAATTAGATTGCATAATAGTAATTTTTACAGGCTCATAAAAAATATTAAAATTATTTTTAAAGATGCCTATATTTATAGTACTATAAAAAAATTGCATCATGGAAATTACTATTTCAGGAGAAGATAAGAAACTACTCATGCAGGTAGAAGAATTAGCAAGAAAATTAGGACTACAAATTTCAAGAAAGAAGATGTTGCAGGAGAAAAAGAAAAAGAAGGCACTTGAAGCCCTGGAAGATTTGGCAAAAATAGGAGCATTTAAAGATATAGACGATCCTGTAGCCTGGCAAAGGGAGCAACGTAAAGATCGTGACATAGGCAGAGATGAATAAGTTATTGCTAGATTCTAATATTATCATCAGTTTGGTCAAGGGTCGGTTTCCTTTTTCAAAGCTGGAAGAACCCGAACTGATTGTCTCTGAAATAACGCGACTGGAAATTTTCGGTTACCACAAACTCCAGCATTTAGAAGAAGAACTTCTACATCAGTTCTTCGGAAACATTGTTTGTCTGCCTATTTCAGAAATTATCATAAACCAGGCAATATACTATCGCAAACAGAAGAAAATGAATATCGGGGATGCCCTTATTGCAGCAACGGCCAAGGTAAACAGTCTTCCCCTGGCAACCGCTAATACGAAAGATTTTAAGCATCTCGAAGGCATAGAACTTATTGATCCATTAGAGCAATAATTACTTAAACCAGAGAAGAAAGAGCGTATAGATATGATTTACAACTATATCCAAAGTGAAACTAACCATATATCTAATTTTTTATAGAGATCTAAAATCAATTCAAAGTCTAGAATTAAAAATTTAGATTTTGTAGTTCACCCTTCCGGGGGTTAGGGAGAAAACACTTCTTTATGATCTTTATCATATTTTATCCCCTGCATTTTTTCAAGATTTGCCCTGTAATTTTCAAATTATCAGGGATTAATGGAAACATGTTTTCACTGCGGTGATGAATGTCGGGATGAGCTGATTCTCTACCGGGAGAAAAAATTTTGCTGTACCGGCTGTAAAACCGTTTTTGACATTTTACAGAATAATGACCTCTCCTATTATTACGATCTGGAGAAAAATCCGGGAATTTCCCCTAAAGCTTCTGAAAACAAATACGATTTCCTTCAGAATGAAGCTATCCAGGAGAAATTATTGGAATTTAACGATGCTAATTACCAAATCGCTTCCTTTGTAATTCCTTCCATCCATTGCAGTTCCTGTATCTGGATCCTGGAAAACCTGAATAAATTTAATAAAGCTATAAACTCTTCACAGGTAGATTTTCCGAAGAAAGCCGTGCGGATAAGTTTTTCTTCAGAAGAAGGATTTTCTCTTTTGCAATAGGTGCTGCTGCTCTCACGCCTTGGATACGATCCTTATATTTCACTTGAAGATTATGATGAAAAAAAGGCAAATATCGACCGTAGCCTTATCTATAAACTTGGCGTTGCCGGTTTTGCTTTCGGTAATGTAATGTTCCTCTCTTTTCCTGAATATTTTGAAGTAGAAGAATTCTGGCTGGAGCAGTTTAAAGGTATTTTCCGGTGGCTGATGTTTGCTTTTTCGCTTCCGATGGTATTTTACTCAGGTTGGGATTATTTCATTTCGGCATATAAAGGTTTGCGACAGCGATTTGGATAGGAAATTTCCTTTCCGGCAAGGTCCGGCAGCACATTAGACGTGCAATTCCGGTTTTTGTGGTCATTATGGGGCTAATGTTCGTGGATAGCTTGGCATTCCTTATTTGTCTCCGCAGCAATCAACAGAAAAGGTGGATGCACAGTATAATTGCCACCCTGCTGCACAAAGCAGCATGCCGAAAAAGGCCATTTTCAGCAGTCCGCAATAATACTGCTTTCTTCCGTAATAGTTTTTATTCTCAGGAAATACTGCTGCATATTTCCAAATTAATTTAACTAAAAATTTGTTAATAAAAGCTTAGTTTTTAGTAACTTAGAAAGTAAAAACTACACGCCATGGAAACAACAAAATTAAACTTCCGCCTGCGAAAAATATACAGTACTCTTTTTCTGCTCCTTTTCGCCCTTTCGCCCGCTCTTAGTGCTGACTTTCAGGAACAGCAGACCGATTCCACAAGTTTTAATATTTATAAAGGAATAGTAGTAAACAGCGAGACCGATGATCCTATAGCTTCCGCTTCAATTGCAGTAAATCGAAGCAATATTACCACGATCAGCAATTCAGACGGAGAATTTTCGCTCCGTGTACCAACGAGTATTTTACCGGTAACCGTTACAGTTTCCATGTTGGGCTATAACAGTAAAAGTCTTCCGCTAGATTATTTTAGTAACAATAACCGCGTGGAACTGGTAAGCAATGTGGAAGAACTTTCAGAAATTAATATTTTTGATGCTAAAGATCCCAAAGCATTGGTTGATAAAATGCTTCAGAAAAAGGATGAGAATTATTTTACAGATCAAACATTAATGACCTCATTCTATCGGGAAACAATTAAAAGAAGACGTACAAATGTCTCTTTGTCTGAAGCAGTTGTGAAGATTTACAAGAGTCCGCACAACTCCAACAAAGAAGATCTTGTCTCTATATTTAAAGCAAGAAAAAGTACCGATTATAATAAGCTGGATACCCTGGCTTTAAAATTAAGAGGTGGGCCTTTTAATGCACTTTACCTGGACCTTATAAAATATACAGAGTATGTCCTGGAGCCGGGAATGACTGCAAACTATGAGTACACTTTTGATGAGCCCACGAAAATTAATGACAATTATATTTATGTGGTAAACTTCGAAGAGAAAGATAAGTCAAGTCCATGGTATTTTGGACAATTGTTTATTGACGCTCAATCCCTTACACTCGTACGGGCAGAGTATAATCTAAATGTTGACGATAAACGTACAGCAAGCAGAATGTTTGTAAAAAAGAAACCTTCGGGATCTAAAGTATATCCCGTAGATCTCGCCTATAAAGTTGACTATGCTGAAAAAGACGGGAAGTGGCATTACGCCTATGGCAATGCTGTTATGGAATATGTAGTGAACTGGAAGAGAAAAATTTTTAATTCGCGATATACTATTAACAGCGAAATGGTAATAACAGATTGGGAAAAATACTCTGACCTTGTGGAACAAAAGAAAACAGAATTTATAGATCCCTATGTAGTAATGAGTGACGATGTCTCAGGGTTTTATGACGCTGAATTCTGGGGAAATAACAACATAATTGAGCCTGAGAAATCAATCCAAAATGCTATTGAGAAGATAAAAAGGAATATGGAGGATGAA
Source organism: Autumnicola lenta (assembly GCF_031846515.1). Classification (NCBI taxonomy): domain Bacteria; kingdom Pseudomonadati; phylum Bacteroidota; class Flavobacteriia; order Flavobacteriales; family Flavobacteriaceae; genus Autumnicola; species Autumnicola lenta. The sequence continues at coordinate 17,963 of NZ_JAVRHO010000038.1, read as the reverse complement.
GATTAAATAAATACCGCGTAAAAAATGTATCGCCTGTTGTTTTGAAACAACAGGCGATTTTATTTTCTGCCATTAATCATCAATAGTTGCCATAACCATCTGGCGGAATTTCCAGCCGGTTTGGTCTCCTGTCCCACCAGAAGTTTGTTTCATTATTATACCAATTACATCTTCTTCAGGGTCTGCAAAATACTGGGTATTAAAATATCCTCCCCAGTCGAAGGTGCCAGTGCTGCCGATGCCGCCCATATCCTGCCCTTCGGGAGTTACCACTCCAAATGCCCGTCCATAGTACTTGTCTTTCCCACCAAAAAGATCCTCCGTCTGATTTCCGAGGATGCTATTTACTGTAGTCCTGCTTAACAGACGTGTTCCGTTTAATTCTCCTTTATTTAAGTACATCTGAAGAAAAGTTGCATAATCTTCAGCCGTGCTGGAAAGACCTGCACCACCGGAATAAAAAGTCTGCGCTCCTTTTACCGGGTAATCGGGATCATAAAAAGTAGGTTCGAGATTTTTCCATTGGCCACCTTCTTTTACCTGAACAGAAACCAGCCTTTCCCTGTTACCTTCCGGCTGATAAAAATGGGTGTCCTCCATTTCCAGGGGATCAAAAATATGCTCTTCCAGATAATCGCTAAAAGACTGACCTGACACAACTTCTACAAAAGATCCCAGCACATCCAGTCCCATGCTATAAGTGAATTTTTCACCCGGGTTGTGGTGCAAAGGAAGTTTCCCCAACTTCTTAATTACTTCCCCAATTTTCACATTTTCGGTTGTAAATAATTCTGTTACTCCTGCTTTCTGATAAATCTTTCTAATCCTGGGATCTGAATCTATCATTCCGTATCCTAATCCGGAAGTGTGAGTGAGTAAATGACGTATCGTAATCTCCTTATCTGCAGGCTTTGTAGTATAAGAAGAATCAGCCTCATTAAAGCTTTCCAGCACCTGCGGATTCTCAAATTCCGGTATATATTTAGAAACAGGATCGTCCAGCTGAAATTTTCCTTCTTCCCACAAAATCATAACTGCTGTTGAAGTTATAGCTTTGGTTTGAGACGCGATCCTGAAAACAGCATCTTTTGTCAACTCTTTTCCTTCAGCATTGGCTTTGCCAAAAGCTTTGTGGTAGACGATTTTGCCATCTTTTGCAATCAACGCCACCGCTCCCGGAATCTGATTTTCATCAATCGAAGACTGAATCATTTCACTGATTTTTTCCAATCTTTCTGACGACATTCCCACACTTTCCGGTGCAGCTTCAGATAACGGTTCAGAATGCTGAGAAGAAGTGGTTTGAGCTTGAAAAGCAACTGTACAGGCAAAAAACAAGATGCCGGTGAGCCCCTGTTTTAGCTTTATGAAATTTGGTGACAGCATAAAATTTTTTTGTTCAGGTAAAGTTAGAGATTTTTTTGTCACTAATCTTAAGAACCTTGCTGTCACTGTCCTCTTTACTTCTTAACCTTTTTGACTGGCTTGGGTTCTTTAAATCTTCCGAAGAGAATATTTTGCTCACGTAAACTTTTGACAGCTTCTAAAGGAATCTGATCCTCTTTTACACGCCAGGTCCAGTTGCCTTCAATACTTCCGGGAGTATTCATAAGTGCTTCCTCCCCCAGCCCGATAATATCCTGAAGTGGAAAAATGGCAATTTTCGCCACAGATCTCAGTACAATCCTGTGCAATATTTCGTGAACATTATTCACTGTCAAACGTTTATCTGAATATCTCTGCAAATGTTGTTTTGTGACTTTATCCGCAGCTTTAAACCAGCCTACGGTAGTATTGTTATCGTGAGTTCCGGTGTAAGCTATGCTGTGGGATTTATGGTTAAAAGGCAGATATGGATTCTCTGCTTTTTCTTCGCCAAAAGCAAATTGCAATACATTCATGCCCGGAAAATTAAATTTTTCCAGCAAGTCATAAACCGGTTGATCTAGTTGTCCAAGATCCTCTGCAATAAATGGCATTTCGGGAATCTCCTTTTCAATGATTTTGAAAAATTCCATTCCTGGAGATTTTACCCATTTTCCGTTAATGGCTGTTTCATCTCCGGCCGGTACCTGCCAGTATGCTGCAAAAGCCCGGAAATGATCGATTCTTACCAGGTCAAACAATAACAGGTTTTGCTTTATCCGTTTTACCCACCAGTCGTATTTATTCTTCTTTAGCGTTTTCCATTCAAATACCGGAGTTCCCCAAAGCTGACCGGTTTCACTGAAATAATCTGGTGGTACTCCGGAAACATGTGTGGGCATTTTATCATTGTCCAGTTTAAAATATTCTGTATTCGCCCAACAGTCTGCACTTTCATGGTTAACATAAAAAGGAATATCACCAATCAGCTGCACATCATTCTTATGTGCATAGCTGGTGAGACTTTCCCACTGCTTAAAAAACAGGTACTGGATAAATTTTTCTTTTTCAATTTCTTCAGAAAGCTCTTTTTCCGCTTTATTTAGTGCTACGGGTTTCCTGTCGCGCAACTCTTCCGGCCATTTCAGCCAGCCTTTTTCATTCTTTTGGGAAAGGGACTTAAACAATGCAAAATCGTTAAGCCATAATGCATGTTTCTTACAGAATATTTTAAAATCAGGAAAATCTGCCTTCCGCTCCTTAAAATTCGAATAAGCAGAATCCAGCAAATCAGTTTTATATTTTTCTACAGGCTCAAAATTCACTTTTTCAGCAGAAAATTTCTTCGGAATCGAAAACTTCTTTAAATCTACCAGTTTTTCTTTCTCGAGTAATTCCGGACTGATTAACAATGGATTGCCCGCAAAAGCCGAATAACTGCTATAAGGTGAATGGCTGTAAGTTGAATGTGTAGGATTTAAAGGCAGTAACTGCCAATATTTATGGCCGGAAGCTTTAAGAAAATCAACAAATTTGTAAGCAGAAGTTCCTAAATCCCCAATACCATATTCTGAAGGTAAAGAAGTTATATGTAGCAGAATCCCGCTACTTCTGTTTAATTTCATATTTATTTTTTACTGATTAAGAGAGCCAACGGAAGATCTCCTAAAATTTCTGAAAATTTAATTTTTCCATCATTTTCCAGAACTTTTCCCGTGAGCAGATTCTTCCAGTTAGAACTGCGTTCGGGTAATTCCAGGAAAGAATCATCTAGCATGGACGCGTCTAAAGCAATTTTGTTTTCCTTACATAGATTTTTTACCTGCACCGGAGCCACAGCAACAATAGTGGCATCCTGATAAATTCGGGCAAAGGCGATAATTTTTCCTTTTAAAGCACCTGAGACTGAAAGAGGCTGATATTCTCCTTTTTCAAAAACATCCCGGTATTCCTTTCTTGCCGCCAAGACTTTGTGCAGACAATAGAATTTCAATTTTCCATTGCTGAATTCTTTCTTTAGATTTTTCAGGTAGTCACGCTTATTTTCTTCTTTAAGAGAAGAGAATTCAGATAGAATTTCCTTCCTTAAATCGTAATCCACCGGTCTTCGGTTATCGGGATCTACATAACTTAAATCCCAAAGTTCGGTTCCCTGGTAAGTATCGGGAACTCCCGGAACGGTGTTCTTAATGAGTACCTGCGAATAAGACTTAACTGCTCCCAAAAGTGCCATTTTCTCCCAAAATGGATCAAAGGATTTTCTGAATTCTTCATGAGTAAAAATACCTTCAATAAATTCAAAAACAGCACTTTCGTGTTGCTCATCTGGCTGAGACCAATTGGAATTCACCTTTGCTTCACGCATAACTTTTTGCAAATAATCTTTGGTCCGCTGCAAAAATTCCTCGTCATCGAAATTGTCGAAAGGCAGCGCTCCAATTAAAGCCTGATAGATAAAATATTCTTCGTTTTTATCTGGTGCTTTATTGCTTTTCCTGATTTTGCCGTTTATTTTGCTCCATTCCGCCACTTTCCGAAACCATTCTTCCGGAAATTCACTTAGAACACTCAGTCGCATTCTTGCATCCTCTCCCCTTTTGGTGTCGTGTGTGGCAGTTGCATTTAAGGTATGAGGAAATGTTTTTTGCTTCTGAAGCATTTTCTTATGGAAATCCTCTGTAGAAATTCCGAAATTTTCAGGCGAATCCCCTACTTCATTGTGCAATATAAGCCTGTTATAGATGTAAAAACTGGTATCCTCCACTCCTTTTGCAGCAAGCGGGCCGCTAAACTGCTGGCAACGCTGAAGAAAATAAAAAGCTTCTTCCTTTTTATCATCAATTTCGCCTAAAAGGAGGGATTTTAGATAATCCAGCTCGTTTTTAGCATCTTTTATATGCTCCAGTGCCCATTTATAAGCAGTGTTTATAGTCTCAACCTCAGCATTTTTCAGCGGAAAACCTTCGGGATAAATTCTGTAAACAGGAAAAGCAGCCAAAAAAGCGCATAGCGATTTTTGCCAATTATCGTCCTGCTGTTTTCCTTCCGGCAGAAGATTTTTCGTCCTTAGATAATCCAGTAAATTGTGAAGCTCTCCTCCCATTCTTTCCGTAAGGATAAAAAGCTTTTTCTGATAAACCAGTTCTTCATATTCCGGAAGATCAGGCACGAGTTCTTTGTATCTTTCAGAGAATACTGCTTTACTTTCAGGATATGTGAACAGGTGGTTGATTTGCGCCAGGAATTCGTATCCGCTGGTTCCCTGCACGGGCCAGTGAGAAGGTAACTCTTCATGAGCTTCCAAAATCTTTTCCACAACAATGTAAAAATCCTCGCCAACGAGCTTCCGCAGCTTTTCTGTATATCCTTCCGGATCAAAAAGTCCGTCGATATGATCTATCCTTAATCCGTTGATCATTCCGGCTTCACATAACTCCTTTATAAAATGATGATAGGTTTTAAAAACCTCATCATCCTCCATGCTAAGGCAAATGAGATCATTAATCGTAAAAAAACGACGATAGTTAATCTCACGTTCGGTAGTCTTCCAATGTACAGGTTTAAAATATTGCAACTCCATCACCCGGTGCATCTTCTCTTCCGATTTATTGATGTTTTCAATTACTTCAGTAATCTTATTCTCCAAGTTGGTATCTTCCTGAACTTCCCTGAAAAATGTAATTTTCACATCTGCCCATTCTTCTGCATTTCCGGAGAAATTCTTCAGTCTATCGGCCTTTTCAGAATTTACTTCAGCTAAAACTGTTTTATAAGATCTTACTGAAGCAGGATAACTATGTTCAAAATAATTAACTGAGAGCCCTGTTTCATCATAATTTAACTTAAGCTCTCCGTTCTTGATTACCTCGTCTATATTATCCCCCAAGAACGGCGTCATTACTTTTCCCCAACCTTTATACTCCCAGTCAATATCGAAAAAATTGTAATACCGGGATTTTGGACCAAATTCAACGATATCCCTCAACCACGGATTACTACTGTCGTAGGCCATGTGGTTGGGAACAATGTCCTGAAGCCAGTCCATTTTTCGCTCCCTTAAATCTTCACTTAGTTTCTTAAATTGCTTAAGATCACCAATAGCGGGATTCAGGGTAAAGGGATCTGTAACATCATATCCATGGGTGCTGCCCGATCTTGCCTTAAAAAAAGGTGCAGAATAAACTGTTGAAATACCCAGGTCTTGAAGATAACTTGTTATTTTCTCCAGATCTACAAATGTAAAATCCGGGGACATTTGGAGTCTGTATGTAGATGAGGGTACTCTCATTGATTTACAAGATTCAGATTACTTGTGAGCCTGTTCAACGCATCCAGCCATTTATGGCCGTCTCCATCCTGTGATTCTTCAGCATTCTTTTCTATTCGTGCGATTTCTTCTTCTCGCATTGCAAAGATCACGTTCTGGGCTTCCCATTTCTCAGGTTCCAGCGTACTATTATCAAGTGTTTCCACAAAGTCATTAATACAATCCAGTAATTTGTGATCGTCCGGATTTTTCTTTAATTTCCTCATTAATGAATTCAATTGAATATCACCAAGGAAACTGAGGGTCACAACGTCAAGATTCACTCCGATTTGTTTTGCTGAATGAAGCAAGCTTTTAAAGTTCTTTAAATTGAAGTTGTCATTCTTTAATTCAGTTTCCAGCTTCGTATTTATTGCAAGTTCTGCCGGAAGTTTGAGCCTGTTGGGCACCTTCATATGAATCTCCTTGAAGGTTTGCAGTAACGGATAACTATTTTCGTATACCTGCTGCATAGCCCCTTCTGCACTTTTTAGCGTGTTCTCCATCACCAGTTCCATAATGCTCTGCTGCTCATCGCGGAATAAATGCCAGAAGGAATAATTATGGTTTCCAAAATAGGTATCCATCATATTAAAAATTTCGTAAACATTTCCTTTCTGAAAAAATTCAGCGACGTTCTTATGTAAATCTTCCAGAGCTTCTGCACCAATATATTCTCTAACACCACCAAATAAATGGTGATCTCCCATGTGCAGAACGGCATAGGAAATATCTACTTTTTCCCATGTAATATCTGAGCGGAATTCAGTACGGCCAATAACCAGTTTCTGTTTTCCGGCTTCATAAAAATAATTGGTTTTTGTAGTGGCACTAAAGTTATACAGGCTAACTTCTTCAGGAAACTCTTCAAATAGTGAGGAGACTGCGTAATGCGCACCAATACGAATCATATCCAGCGCCATAGGTTTAACATACTTGTTGTAAGCTCCTAGCGCAGATTCAAATTCCGGCATATTGCTCGGAATTTTGTCTAAATATTTCTCAAACGTCTCTTCGTAATTCTTCCCACTTATTTGTTCTGCCAATTGGATGGCGCGGGTTGCATAGAAAATATCCTGCATAGATTCTATTCCCGTTACTTCATCAAAAAACCAACCGCAACTGGTGTACATCAACATCGTATGATATTGCATTTCCAGCAGTTTGAGGAGCTTGATTTTTTCATCCTCTTTTAAAGTGGCTCCGAATTGTTCTATTAAGAATGCATCGACATTTTCTTTACTTCTGTCTAAAACAACCTCAATATATTTGTTTCTTACTAACCATGGCTTCTTCGTGTAGCTCGCCATTTCCTTTTCGTAAAGGGTGATAAGCTCTTCCCGAACCCAGTCGAAACTATCACGTAAAGGACCACGCCATTTCTGATTCCAGTCTCCATTCCCGCCGGTATTACAACCGCAGTCACTTCGCCATCTTTCCACACCATGATAACAACTCCATGAAGTATCTTCTATAATTTCCACTTCGTATTGAGGAGGAAATTTTTCCAGAAATTCACCATAAATGGTAAGGTTGGCATCTTCATTTTCTTCTATATATTCAAGACAGTATGATAGGGCCATTTCACCAAGTTTGTGGTGGTGACCGTAACTTTCACCATCTGTTGCAATGTTTACAAGTTGTACATCATCTTCCTTTGTAAACTGACCCTGAAGGCGGTTTGCAAAACGCTCACCATCATCTAAAAGACCTTCAAAAGCGACCCCTTGTGAAGCAGGACCATCGTAAAAGAACAGGCTTATTTTTCTTCCGGAAGGTAAATTACATACATAAGCCTTACGTGGATCTACTTTTGCATCTGTAGCATCCTCCCACTCTTTATCTCCAATTTTCCTCATCCTTTTAGCCTGGTAAGGCGAAAGAATGGTGAATTTAATATCATGATCTGCAAGAACCTCCAAAGTCTCTGTATTTGCGGCAGTTTCTCCCAGCCACATTCCTTCCGGATGCCTGTTAAACCTGGATTTAAAATCCTCTATTCCCCAAATTACCTGCGTTTCTTTATCTTTTTGATTGGCCAACGGCATAATTAAATGGTTGTAAGCCTGTGCCAGTGCTGAACCGTGACCCGAAAAACGCTCCTGGCTTTCTTTATCTGCCTGTAAAATTCCTTCATAAGTTTCGGGAGCTTCGTGCTCCATCCAAGCGAGCAATGTTGGACCGATGTTAAAACTCATCCAGCCGTAATTATTCATTATATCCACAATCTTCCCTTCAGAATCAAGAATCCTGGAAGAAGCGTTTCTTATATAACATTCGGCGTTAATCCTGTGATTCCAGTCGTGGTAAGGATAGGCGGAATCTTGAATTTCAACCTTGTTTAGCCATGGATTTTCTCTTGGTGGTTGGTAAAAATGGCCGTGGACACATATATATTTTTCTTTCATAGTTTCACTTAAATTAATAAATCGCTTCACATCCACACATTTCCAGATTGAAAATATTTGCTTCAGAGAAGTTGAAAAAGATAATTATAATTTGGTTAGGTGTAGCGTGCTTTGCTAACTTTTGCAAATAATTAATGATTCCGGCGGAATATTAACAGCCCCGGATACTTTTTGCGGAAAATCCTGAGGTCCACTCCATTTTTTATCTGCGGAAGCAAAAACCAACTGATGTTCACCTTCTGGTAAATGCATTTTTTGGGAATCTTCACTAAAGTTATAAAGTGCGGTAAGCCCACCTGCAGAAAGCCTTAGCGTTCTATTTTCTTCATCTGCTTCGCTGCTTTTTTCTTCATTGTAAAACGCCTGAAATACACCCTCTTTACGAAGTCGTATAAGTTCTTTGTATAAGCCGAAAATTGCCATTTTTGACCCATCTTCTTGAAAACCCCAATTAAGCTTTGAGTTGTTAAAGGTTTCTTCAGATTGCGGATCGGGAAACTCCCCACCATGCTGATTAAAGTACTCGAACTCCTTTTTTCTTCCTTCCTGAACAGCTTTTACCAGATCCGGATCTCCATGACTCACGAAATATTGAAAAACCTGGTCTTCAGCAAACTCTTCACCCATAAACAACATAGGTACAAAAGAAGAAGTAAGCATAACCCCCGCTGCAAGCTTTAATTTTTCAAAAGAGATTAACTGAGACAGGCGATCTCCCAGCATTCTGTTCCCAACCTGATCGTGATTTTGAATACACACTACAAATTTTGAAGAAGGAAGACCTTTAGGGCTGTTCCCTATGGTCCTTTTTCTGAAGTTAGAATAAATACCATCATACACAAATGCCTGTTCCAGCGATTTACCCAGATTTGCCATTTTTCCGTAGTCCTTATAATAACCTTCATTTTCACCAGTTATTAAGGTATGAAGGGAATGGTGAAAATCATCTACCCATTGTGCTTCCAGACCAAAACCACCTTTACTATAGTCGTTAATAATTTTGGTGTCATTAAGATCACTTTCAGCAATCAGGACGTATTGACGTCCGGTTTCTTCTTCCAGCGCATCGACCTGCTCACTTAATTCCTTTAGAAGATGTTTTGCACCCCGATCTATAATTTCGTGGATCGCATCAAGTCGCAATCCGTCAAAATGGAATTCCTTCATCCACATAAGTGCGCTCTGTAAAAAGAAATTTCGCACATGATCTGACTGGCGATCGTCAAAATTAATCGCCTTGCCCCAAGGCGTTGTATATTTATCAGTAAAATAAGGACCAAATTCTGCGAGGTAATTTCCTTCCGGCCCCATATGGTTGTAAACAGCATCTAAAATAACGGCAATCCCCTTCTCGTGGCAGGAATCTATCAGTTTTTTAAGAGCCTTTACTGTTCCATAACTTTCTTGTGTAGCATAAGGATAAACTCCGTCGTATCCCCAATTTCTGTTTCCCGGAAACGCAGAAATTGGCATAATTTCTATAGCAGTAATTCCCAGTTCCAGCAAATAATCCAGTTTTTCTTCAATCGCAGCAAAAGTTCCTTCTTTTGTAAACGTACCAACATGAAGTTCGTAGATAATCATCTGCGACATTGGCAAACCTTTCCAGCCTCTGTCGTTCCATTGATAATCTTCAGAATCTATGACCTGAGACCAGCTGTGAACTCCTTCCGGCTGAAATTTTGAAGCAGGATCCGGAAGTTCCTTTTCTTCATCTAGCCGAAATTTGTAGTAGCTTCCCGCAGGTATACCTTCTACTTCTTTACTCCAATAACCTTTCTCCTCCTTTTCTAGCTGAATTACGTTTTTTCTGTTTTTTACAACAACTTCAACATTTTTGGCAGAAGGTGCCCATACCCGAAATTGGCATTTTTCATCCTTCCCATAATGTGCTCCTACTTTTCTCTGCATATCGTCGTATATAATTTCAAACTACTTCAAAGCTAATAATGATAAATTATAATTATTGATGTTTAATAATAATTTAACTAGCTGTTTTAACACGCTTAACTACCTTTAAAAGAGTTTTAGTTGAAAAATTCATACTTCAGCACGCAACTGAAGTGTAAAAAATCTAAATTTTGATGAAATTGGAAGGGCAAAAAAGGGTAAGTATTCAGAATGTTTCACCACAAATTGAAGGTGGGAAATATCCGATAAAGAGGATTATAAATGAAAGAATTGAAGTTGAGGCTGATATATTTGGAGACGGACACGATAAAGTAGATGCCGTACTCCTTTATCGCCAATCCAGAAGAGGTAGTGGTAAAGATAAAAAATGGGAGGAGTTACCAATGATTTTTGAAGGTAACGACCATTGGTCTGCTGCTTTTGAAGGAACCAATCTGGGAACATATGAATATACAATTGAAGGATGGATAGACCACTATTCCACCTGGAAATACGGTCTAAAAAAGAAAATTGAAGATAAGCAGAATATAAGGACAGAACTGCTTATAGGTGCCGATCTAATGGAAGACGCCCTGGAAAGAGTTCCTGCAGCCCAGAAAAAGCAATTGCGCAACTGGATAAAACTTATCAAGGATGAAGAGAAGGAATCTGAAGCTATTTCAAAGGTCTTTGAAGATGCTGTAAAACAGGTCATGTACCAGGCGCGAAATCGCGAAAAAGCTACACAATACCATAAGATACTTACTGCCAGAGTAGAGAGAAAAAGAGCCCTTTTCAGCGCATGGTACGAATTCTTCCCCCGGTCTACTGCGGAAAATCATGGGGGACACGGGACTTTTAAAAGTTCTGAAAGAATTCTCCCTGAAATTGCAAATATGGGTTTTGACGTGATCTACCTCCCTCCCATTCATCCCATTGGAAAAAGCCATAGAAAAGGAACTAATAATGCTACTGAAGCAAAACCGGGAGAACCAGGATCACCCTGGGCAATAGGTTCTGAAGAAGGAGGGCACAAAGCCATTCATCCGGAACTTGGAACACTGGATGACTTTACTTCATTTATAAAAAAAGCGGAAAGCCACGGGATTGAAGTCGCAATTGACTTTGCCATCCAGTGCAGCCCTGACCATCCTTATGTAAAAGAACATCCACAGTGGTTTAAGTGGCGTCCCGATGGAACTGTACAATACGCAGAAAACCCTCCGAAAAAATATCAGGATGTCTTACCTGTAAATTTCGAAACGGAAGACTGGGAAAACCTCTGGAAAGAATTAAAAAGTGTGGTAGAATACTGGATTGATAAGGGAGTAAAAATTTTCCGTGTAGATAATCCTCATACAAAATCCTTCATATTCTGGGAATGGTTAATCAAGGAAATCGATAAAAAACATCAGGATATCATCTTTCTGGCCGAAGCCTTTACCCGCCCACGGGTTATGGAAGAATTGGCTAAAGTTGGGTTCACACAATCTTACACCTACTTTACGTGGAGAAATTCAAAAGAAGAATTTGAGGAGTACCTAACCGAACTTACTAAGACAGAACTTAGGGAATATTTCAGACCCAATTTCTGGCCTAATACTCCGGATATTTTACCGGTATCGCTCGAAGACAAAGGTGAAGCCTCGTTTTTAATCAGGATTATTCTTGCTTCAACTTTATCGTCAAACTACGGAATCTATGGCCCATTGTTCGAATTCGGAGAAAATGAAGCTTATCCCGGAAAAGAGGAATACACCCGTTCAGAAAAATATGAAGTTAAGCACTGGGATTGGTACCGGCCTACAAGAATTAAAGAATTAATAAGTAAGTTAAACAGCATTAGAAACGAAAATCCGGCGCTGCAAACTACCTATAATATTGCTTTTGCAGAAACCGATAATGACCAGATTATTTGCTATACTAAAATTGACAGGCAAACAGGGAATAAATTAATAACGGTAGTAAACATTAACCCCGATCACACTCAGTCCGGATGGATAAAAGTGCCATTGAACGAATTGGAAATCCAGGGGCATGAACCTTTTGCTGTGCACGATCTACTTACCGGCTCGAGGTATATCTGGCAGAATGAATGGAATTATGTAGAACTTCACCCTCAGGCAATGCCCGCACACATTCTACGTGTAGAAACCGTAACAGAGAGATAAAAATTTAAAAATTTATGATCAACCAGACAAATATTGACGACAACGTGCATTGGTATAAAGATGCCGTAATTTATGAATTACATATTAAGGCCTTTTTTGATAGCAATGGCGACGGAATAGGTGATTTTGAAGGTCTTCTAAAAAAACTCGATTACCTGGAAGACCTGGGAGTAACAGCAATTTGGCTGCTACCCTTTTATCCCTCACCATTAAAAGATGACGGCTATGACATTGCAGACTACTACAATATTAACCCTTCTTTTGGAGATGTAAAGATCTTTAAAAAGCTTATAAAAGAAGCGCATAAACGCGGACTAAAAATTATTACCGAGCTTGTAATTAACCACACTTCAGATCAACACCCGTGGTTCCAGAGAGCACGAAAAGCTCCGGAAGGGTCTAAATACAGGAATTACTATGTATGGAGCGATGACCCCAATAAATACAAAGATGCCCGTATCATTTTTACAGATACCGAGCCTTCTAACTGGTCCTGGGATCCCGTGGCAAAATCGTATTTCTGGCACCGGTTCTTTTCACACCAGCCAGATTTAAACTTCGATAATCCTGAAGTTCAGGACGAAGTTTTAAAAGTTATGGATTACTGGTGCAAAATGGGAGTTGATGGATTTAGATTGGATGCCGTTCCCTATCTTTTCGAAAGGGAAAACACCAACTGTGAAAATCTTGATGAAACCCATGTTTTTCTGAAAAAACTAAGAGCACATATTGATAAAAATTACGATAATAAACTTCTTTTAGCCGAAGCAAATATGTGGCCGGAAGACTCCGCAGCCTATTTTGGTGATGGGGACGAATGCCACATGAACTACCACTTCCCTATTATGCCGCGTATGTTTATGGCGGTAAAAATGGAAGACAGGTATCCGATAATTGACATTATCGACCAGACACCTGATATTCCGGAATCCTGCCAGTGGGCTATATTTCTAAGAAATCATGATGAACTTACCCTCGAAATGGTAACAGATGAGGAAAGAGATTACATGTATAAAGTTTATACCAAAGATCCACAGGCAAAAATCAATGTCGGAATAAGGCACAGACTTGCTCCCCTGCTCGAAAATAACAGGAGTAAGATAGAATTAATGAATGTGCTTCTTTTCTCTTTACCGGGAACGCCCGTTATTTATTACGGGGACGAAATTGGAATGGGAGATAACTTCTATCTTGGAGATCGGGATGGCGTGAGAACACCAATGCAGTGGACTGCAGATAGAAATGCCGGCTTTTCCACGGCAAATCCGCATAAATTATATCTTCCGGTAATCATCGATCCAGAGTATAAGTACGAAGCCGTTAACGTAGAGGCGCAACAGTTGAACTCCTCTTCCCTGTTATGGTGGATGAAGCGGATAATTGGAATGAGAAAACGATTTAAGGCCTTTGGACGTGGCGATATTAAATTCCTTTCTCCTTCTAATGCTAAAATTATAGCTTATACCCGTACTTATGAGGAAGAAGATATATTGGTCCTTGGAAATCTTTCCCGCTTCCCACAGGCTGCGGAACTGGAACTGGAAGGTTATGAAGGCTACACTCCAATAGAGGTATTTAGCCACAATAAGTTTCCGAAAGTTTCTGAAGATCCTTATTTATTTACAATGGGACCTCACGGGTACTACTGGTTTGTGCTGGAAAAAGACAAAGAACGTTCTGAAAAAGCAGATCTTCCTGCCCTAAAAGTTAAGGAATGGCCGGAATTGCTGGAACGTAAGACTCAAAGTAAGCTGGAGAATAAAGTTCTCCCTTCTTATTTGAATTCCTGTAGATGGTTCGGCGGAAAATCAAGAGTAGTCCAAAATATTGCAATTATTAACCAGATACCGATTCCGGTGAAAGATTTACCGGCTACCCTGGTTACTATTGAAATCAACTATAACGATGGTCTGCCCGAAGTTTATCAGTTACCACTTGCCTTTGTTCCGTATCATAATGAAGATGACATAAGGGATATACCCGAAAAAGGTGTAATCACAAGGTTGACCGTGGGAAAAGAGGAAGGAATTCTTTTTGATGCTGTTTACAATGAAGAATTCAGAAATGCAATATTTAAAAATATTCAAAAGAATAAGACTTTAACGAGCGGTAAAGGCAGTCTTAATTTTTATCATGGTGATGAAGAAATTACGATAAATTCTGAAGTTCTACATTCTAAAATTCTAAACGCAGAACAAAGTAACACTTCACTAATTTACGACAATAAGTATTTTCTGAAGTTATACAGGAAACTGGATAATACTATAAATCCTGATCTGGAGATAACGCGCTATCTTTCTGAAAAGACAGATTATAAAAATTCTCCTCAATTTGTTGGTGCTTTAGAATATAGGACCGGTGCCCGAAATATCATCGTATTGGGAATGATGCAGGATTTGATACCGAACCAGGGCGATGCATGGGATTATACAAAAGATTCTATAAATCGTTATTTCGAAAATGTAATGACAAGGGCCAAAGATGTAAAACTGACACCAAAAGACACAGATCTTTTACTTACACCCCTTAATTACACTGAAATAACTGAGGATATGAAGAAGCTTATGGGAGCAATTTTTCCGGAGCGGATTTCTCTGCTAGGTCAGCGTACCGCAGAAATGCACAAAGCGCTCGCAGAACATCCTGAAGAAAAGGATTTTGAACACGAGCCTTTCTCTCTGCATTACCAGAGATCACTTTTCTCTTCCTTACAATCTCTAACCAGGAACAGCTTCACAAACCTTCAGAAGAACCTTAAAAACCTTCCGGAGGAAGTAAGGAATGAAGCTAAGGAAGTTCTGGATATGAAAAACGAAGTTCTTAATTGCTTCAAAAGGGTTTTTGATCATAAAATTCCTACCATGAAAATAAGGACCCATGGGGATTATCATCTTGGACAGGTATTATGGACTGGAAAAGATTTTATAATCATTGATTTTGAAGGTGAACCAGCAAGAGCATTTAGTGAAAGACGTTTAAAAAGATCTGCACTAAGAGACGTTGCAGGTATGGTGAGATCCTTCCATTATGCTGCCTACAGTAGTATTATGGAACCAGAGTTTGACCAGCAGCGTCGTGAAGGCGATCTCGAAGATTGGGCAGAATCCTGGTATTACCATGTAACCCGGCTTTTCCTCGAGGGTTACGCTGAAAATGTTGGAAATAACAATTTCATTCCGGAGGATGAAGAAGATTTTAAAATCCTGATGGATACATTCCTGCTTGAAAAAGCAGTATACGAACTGAATTACGAACTGAATAATCGTCCTGACTGGGTGTTAATTCCATTACGGGGCATAAAAACAATTATAGGGAGGTATAGAGATGGCAAAGAAACAAAATAAAGATATCGATAAAGACAAAAAGGTTACATCAACTACTAAAACTACAAGTGCTAAGAAGACCACTAAAGATGCACCAAAATCTGGTGAGGTGAAAGGCCCTAAAGGAACTGGTGAGAAAAATCCGGATACTGGTAAGGCAAAGGAAACGCAGACAAAAACTGCTATAAAACCTACTGCAAAGGCTAACGCGGCAAAGGGTACTACGAAGCAAAAGCTTCCGAAGCCAAAAAAGTCTGCTACTGAAGATACTTCAGGTTCAGAGAAGAAGACCGGTACAGGAACAAAGAAAACAACCAAATCTAAAGCCGGTGCTACTGCAAAATCTGTCGCCAAGACTGACGGAGTAGCAAAAAAGGTCGCTAAAAAAAATACAGAAGAAAAAAAAGTAGATCCTTCTAAAACAGGGAAATCTGTTACATCTGATAAGAAAACAACTAAGAAAAAAACTTCAGAAGATGTGACATCTAAGGTTAAAGGGATTGCTGATAAGGTCCTACCGGATGAAGAAACTCAAAAGGCAATGGGAGATACGGCTAAGGCAATTCTTCCTGATCAAAAAACTGTAAAGAAAACCTTGAAGAAGACGGTTAACAAAGCAGTCGATACGCTGCTAACTGATGAGGACACTGTGAAAAAAACAAAAGCAAAAGCTAAGAAGGCCACTTCTAAGGCAGCACCTGCAAAAAAGACCAGTAAAAAAAGTCAGGTGGCAGAAGGCGCAAGTTTGCTTTCGGAATATGATGTACATCTTTTTAGAGAAGGAAAGCACTATCACCTTTACAAAAAATTTGGTTCTCACCTTATGAAGCACCAGGGGACAGAGGGTGTTTACTTTGCTGTTTGGGCTCCAAATGCTGAGAAAGTATCGGTAATTGGTGACTTTAATGGCTGGGACAGAGAAACCAACCCAATGAAGGCCCGAAATGATGAATCTGGTATTTGGGAAGCTTTTGTTCCGGAAGCAAAGAACGGAAGTATGTACAAATACTTTATCCGCTCCCATAACAACGGTTACGAAGCAGAAAAAGGAGATCCATTTGCTTTTAAATGGGAAACTCCGCCGAACACTGCCTCTGTAGTCTGGGACCTGGAAGGAAGCTGGAACGACGGAGACTGGATGAAGAAACGTAAAAAAGAGGCGCAAAAAGCCAAACCTTACTCTGTTTATGAACTTCATGTGGGTTCCTGGAAAAGAAAACCCGAAGAAGATAACCGCTCCCTTACTTACAGGGAACTTGCAGAAGACCTGCCGGCTTACCTAAACGAGATGGGCTTTACGCACGTAGAGTTTATGCCTGTTATGGAACATCCGTTCTTTGGATCATGGGGTTATCAGGTAACGGGGTATTTTGCTCCTTCCAGCCGCTTTGGTAGTCCGCAGGATTTTATGCATCTTATTGATGCGCTACACCAGGCGGGAATTGGAGTGATCTTGGATTGGGTGCCTTCGCATTTTCCTTCAGATTTACACGGACTACATTATTTTGACGGAACATTTCTTTACGAACATGCCGATCCCAGGAAAGGATTTCATCCCGACTGGCAGAGTTACATTTTTAACTACGGAAGAAATGAAGTACGTTCATTTTTGATAAGTAATTCCGTTTTCTGGCTGGATAAATTTCATGTTGACGGGCTGCGGGTAGATGCCGTTGCCTCTATGCTTTACCTCGATTATTCCAGGAAAGAAGGAGAATGGGAAACTAATGAAAATGGCGGAAACGAAAATCTTGAGGCAATAAGCTTCCTAAAGGAATTTAACGAAACTGTTTACGGGGAGTTTCCCGATATTGTTACGATTGCTGAAGAATCTACCGCGTGGCCAATGGTTTCTAAACCCACTTATATGGGCGGCCTCGGCTTTGGACAAAAATGGATGATGGGATGGATGCACGATACGCTGGAATATTTTCAGGAAGATCCTATCCATAGAAAATATCATCAAAATACGATTACCTTCAGTACAACTTATGCCTTTACTGAAAACTTTATGCTACCGTTAAGTCATGACGAGGTGGTATATGGTAAGCAGGCAATCCTGAATAAAATGCCGGGAGACGAATGGAATAAATTTGCTAACCTGAGGAGTCTTTATGCCTATATGTACGCACATCCGGGTACAAAATTGCTCTTTATGGGTGCTGAATTTGGGCAGAGAACAGAATGGGACCATGATTCCAGCCTGGACTGGCATGAGACCAATAATGCACCCAACAGGCAAATCCAGGAAACCCTGAAGGCTTTAAACAAGTTATACAAGCAAGAGCCTGCGCTTTACGAGAAGAGCTTTGAAAGCGAAGGTTTTGAATGGATAGACATTAACGATCACGAGAACAGTATCATTAGCTTTCTGAGAAAAGGAGAGAAAGAAAAAGATGCTATTATGGTTGTATGTAATCTAACCCCCGTACCCCGCGAGAATTACCGTATTGGAGTTCCCGATAAAGGAACATGGGCGGAAATTTTTAATTCAGATGCT
>NZ_JAVRHO010000037.1:0-23623 GCF_031846515.1 Autumnicola lenta | reverse complement strand
ATCATCATCACTAAAAACCCGTAGTTTTCTGCTGGCCATTGTGCCCATTTTGGAGGCGTCCAGGAACAGGATCTCGCTGTTGCGCTTGCGGTGGGTGCCGCCTTTTCCGTCGCGGTTCTTGCTCAGGATGAAAAGGCAGGCGGGGATTCCGGTGGTGAGGAACAGTTTATCGGGCAGGCGAACAATGGCATCTATCATAGAATTGTCTACCATATGCTGCCGCACGTTTTTCTCTCCCTTGTTGTTGGAGGTCATCGCGCCGTTTGCCATTACAATCCCGGCAGTCCCCGTGTCGCTTAAATGCTGCCAGAAGGTTTGCATCCACATATAATTGGCACTGCCATCTGTAGTGAATTCTTCTTTGGGACCAAACAACCTGGGATCGCCATCGGGCAGATCTTCCGGATGCCAGTTGCTCACATTAAATGGCGGATTAGCAATAATATAGTCGGCTTTAAGGTCTGTAAATTTGTCATCCAGTAAGGAATTTCCCAGTTTAATATCAAAAGAAAGGTCCCGCAGCATCAGGTTCATAAGGCACAGCCGCAAGGTTTGTGCGGTCATTTCCTGTCCGTAGATCGCGATGTCTTTTTTGTTTCCGCCGTGTTCTTTGATGAACTTCAAACTCTGCACAAACATTCCGCCGCTTCCGCAGGCCGGATCAAAGATTCGGCCTTTGTAAGGCTCCAATAGTTCCACCAGCAGCCTTACAATACTTCCGGGCGTGAAGAACTGCCCCGCACCCGAACCTTCCGCCATTGCAAAGCGACCGATGTAATATTCATAGATACGGCCCAGGATATCGCTTTCGGGATTTTCCTTTTCAGAAAATTTAGGATGGGAGAGGAGGTTGATAATTCCGCCGGTTTGTTTGGATGATAATTCACTCCGCACAAAGATCCGCGGCAAAATATTCACCAGCTGAGGGTTATAGCCCGTTAAAAGTTCCTGGATCACATCAAAGGCATCATCTATTTTCACCTTGATATCATCCTGCTCGGTATTATCTTTTAAATACTGCCAGGAAGCGGTTTCAGGAATTTTAAAAGTATTCCGGGAACGGTATTCATCCCGGTCTTCCAGGACGTAATTGATCTCCTCCTTATCTGTAGTGTAATAATCAGATTTGGGATCATTAAGCTGCTCCTTCAGTTCCTCGCGCACCACCTCATAGCGTTCGCTAAGGTGCTTTACGAAAACAAGGGGAAGGATGTAGTTTTTATAGTTATTCTCAGATACCGCGCCGCGTAATTCGTTCGCCGCATCCCAGAGTTCTTTTTCAAAATCAATGTCTGCTTTTGCCATGTAAATCAATGGTGGGTTGTGGTTGTAAAAAAGGATCAAGGTAGGGTAAGATCCTGAGTGGGAAAGTTAGTTAATTTTTTAACATGTAGGAAATCTTTAATAGCCTTTTGTAGGAGCAAAAAATTTCCCTTTTAAAATAAAAGAAAGAGTAAAGGTATGGTTTCGGGAAACCTTAAGCTTTGAACTAGACCTGGCTATATATTAGGTTCCTGTTTTTTCCTATTTTTAAACGATCTGGATGAACAATAGGCTGTACTTGAGACATGACTATTTTAAGATCGAGCCCCCTTTTTTCTATCAAACTATCCTGACCTGGAAAAGTGCAAGAGTAGAGGTGCGTCTTTTTAATTTCCTGATTGAGTCTAGTGAGCAAACTATAAATAACAGGGAATTTTAACAAATCTATTATCATAAATTACTATTTGATCAAACGAACGTCAATTTCAAAAGGATATGTTTTTCTGATTTTAATTTTGCCGGCATCCGGATGATTCACATTGATTAGATAGTTCATTTCATTCGGATTTACCGCACTGGACACCTCGAGAATTAAATGCTTATTTTGTTCTATCCAATTTTTTCCAAACATTTTTAGCTTATCCGGTGCCGGATATTTATTCCAGTTTTTTGGAAGATCTGTCAGTTTTAATTTCTGAATACTTTCATTTGGAATTTCTAATTCTGCTATATACAAGTCATCCGGCAATAGGTCAAAATCCACATGAACTAATTTTTCCAAAATTGCCAGGGATGAAGTTGCAGCACAATAGATCAAGGGATAACCCTTCGGATTCCATCGACCACCAGTTAACTTAGCTCCGGTACCACTTAAATCCTTGATCCATTTTTTCTTTGTAATTCTATAGACTATCATGAGAATACACCATGCTCTATTCGAAGCAATTCATCCATAACCAGGTCAATACCAATACTGGTTTCAATCAAATCCAGAGGGTTAGAGTTTCCCAGAGATTTATTAGGTCTATTTAACCATGCAAGAAATTTTTCTTTATCATTAAATACATCGATCCCTTTATAAAAAAGACGTGTCAGTTCAATTAGCCGTTCTGAAGAATTAATGTCCATCGGCTTATCTGGTGACTTTCTTTGTAAGGTTCTTTCAGAAACATGAATAAGCCTGGAAACCTGTTTTTGGGTAAGGTTAGAATGTTTAATAAATGAATTCACAGAATTTCTGTGCAACCCATCTTTTAATACTTTTAGATATGCAAAAGAGGAGTTTCCTTTAAATAATGAAAGAGATTCAAGATCGAGCCATTTTGCTACTGTTTCTCTTTCTTTTTTGTGATCAACTGTGAGAACCATAATTACCGCCATTTTACACAAATATACTGACAAATGTCGTAAGTTCCTATTTATACATGTAGTAGAAATCTCAGGTTGTTCATTAAAAGCTCATAAGCAATGGAAGTATAATCTGTATTTTAAAGATAAATAATCCAATTTATTGCCCCATATCTACCATAACCTTACCTGCGCAGGTTCCTGTGCTGTTTTTATAGCGTACGGGAAGTTAAGCGTTAAGTAAAAACAGCATAGGGCGCATCCTGCTTCTGTTTTTTTTCCAGAAAAATTTCAACCTGTTTTTAGGCTCTTTCAGCGCATTTACTGATTCCTCCTCATTTCCACTTAATTATAAAATATAATCTATTCTACTCAAGGTTTCGCCGCAAATTTTAAATTTCTTCTACTTGCTGATAAAACCCGTTTCCGGGTTTGGCAACTTTAAATGTCATCTTCTAATGATTTTCCTTTGGTTTCCGGGTTTGGCAACTTTAAATGTCATCTTCTAATGATTTTCCTTTGGTTTCCGGAAAAAATTTAACTGCAAAAACCAGTTGCAATACCATGGCAAGTGCAAAAAAGCCGAAGGCATAGGTTGTGCCGTTAGACAATCCTGCTACCACTGGAAATAACCAGGTTAAGCTGGCGGCCCAGAACCAATGGGTGAAAGTACCAAAGGACTGTCCTGCCGCACGTACCTTGTTTGGAAAAACCTCTGAAATAAAAACCCAAATTACCGCACCTTGTGAAAAAGCAAAACTGGCGATAAAAAAGAGAATAGGTACTACGAGAAAACTTCCGCCAACATCAGGATTATTCAGTAAATAGGTAGTGACCACTAAACTTAAAATCATCCCTATTGAGCCTATAATCATTAATTTACGGCGCCCCACTTTGTCGATAAACATCATCGCGAGGATAGTAAATAGCATGTTCACAAAACCTACCGAGGCTGCCTGTAAAAACGCACTATCTTTTGCAATACCCGCAGTTTCAAAAATCCTTGGGGCGTAATACATAATCGCATTAATCCCGGAAAATTGGTTAAAAGTAGCCATAAGGAAGACTAGAATGATCGGTTTAAAATATTTCTTTTGGAACAATTTTTCCCGTTCTCCTTTTTGCTGAAAAGAAGCTTTTATAGTCTCAAGCCTTTCCTGTGAATTGTCATCCCCAAGTTGTTTTAAAACAACCAATCCTTCTTCAAAGCGTTTTTGAAGAATGAGCCAACGCGGACTTTTAGGTATTAAAAATATCAAACCGAAGAAAGTAAAAGCGGGAATTGCTTCTACTCCAAGCATCCAGCGCCAGGAGTCACTACCCATATGGGTTTTCAAAAAATAATTTGAAATAAAGGCTAATAAAATTCCAAAGACAATACTGAACTGGAAAAGGCCTACTAATCTTCCCCGGTAAGCTGAAGGTGAAATCTCAGAGATATACATAGGAGCTATGACCGACGATGCTCCAACACCCAGACCTCCTAAAAATCTCCAGAACAGGAAAAGATACCAATTATCTGTATAAGCACATCCTATGGCAGATAATCCGAAGAAAAGCCCAATGATTAAAAGAGATTTTTTCCTTCCCAGGTGCTCTGCAGGTGAGAAGGCAAATAAAGCTCCAATTATGGTTCCCATTAATGCGATGGAGTTTGTAAAACCATGAGCAAAATTATCAAGTTCATAAAATTCTTTCAGACCTTGTTCTGCTCCGGAAATTACTGCTGTATCAAATCCGAACAGTAACCCCCCGAGGCTTGATACTATAGCTCCTACAAGTAATTTCTTTTTTAACTGCATAAATTAAATAAGATAAAAAGATTATTTAGCCTCGGCGGTAGCCATTCCTACCATGCTATCTGCAGTACCATAATACAGGTACCATTTTCCCTCAAAATAGGTGAGTCCCTCTACAAAGGTAGTCCCGTCTTTATATTGGCCGGATTTTTCAAAAGGTAATTCTGGTTTCAGGTACGGTTTGTCGGTACGATCCAATAACTTCCATGGCTCATTAGCATCAAACAATGCCTGACCACTGGTATAAACCCTGTTGCCCAGATCTTCAACTCCAATGTTTTTGGAATTCCCGGCATTATAAAGTACTACAATGCCGTCTTCTGTCAAAACTGGTGGTGGTCCGGCTTCTACCAGCCACGAATCAAAATAACCGGGACGAGGACTTAAGACCGGTGCCAGATTCCCGGCATAATCTTCTACCGGTTGCCAGTCTACAAGATCTGTGGAAGTTGCCAGCCAGATATGTGGCACTCCAAAATACATATAATATTTACCATTTATTTTGGTCGCAACAAGTTTTCCTTCTTTTAATTGGGTGACTATAGCGCCAGATTTGGTATCCATATCATGATATTTTCCATCCTTAAAATCCTGAAAAACGGGTCCGTGTTTGGTCCAGTTCTTTAGATCTTTTGAAGTTGCTAAAGCCAGTCTCGGAGTTTTTCTGTTCCACTGCGTATAGGTTAGAACATAAGTACCGTCTTCACTCTCTATAATCCGCGGATCTTCTGTGCCGCCGGTCCATTCAAATTCTTTCTGGTCATCATTATCCGGGTAAAAAATAGGTTTTTCAGCTCTTTCATAAGTAATCCCGTCTTCTGAAGTCGCCAGACCAATTCTTGAAGTATGTCCTCCTATGGTATCCGTATGACGATCTTGTTCTGCTCTGTACAATACATTTATCTTCCCGTCTTTAACAATAGCGGCAGGATTAAAAGTAGCCATTGATTGCCAAACCACTTCTTCACCGGTCATAGGATCATCAAAAGTGGCTGTGGTATCCCGCTGTATGATAGGTTGTGCATTTTCCGGACGTTCGAAAGGCCCTATCATCCACTGTTTTTCCGTTGTACTTATTTCACTGTTTTCCTTTGTAACCTCTTCCTTTTGAGCGGAGGTATTGCAAGCAGTAGCTACGCACAGAAAACTTACTGCAATATATTTTAATTTAGAACTGATCATTATATGTAAATTATTTATTAGTATCCGGTATTTTGTTCAATTTGTCCTCCAGAACGGTCTATTTCTCCTTGTGGAATAGGGTAGAGGTTGTTGAAATCTTTGTAGTTTTTACCTAGATCAGATAATACTTCTTCAGCTATACCCCATCTTTTTAGATCATTAAACCTTTGCGATTCAAATCCGAGCTCCACCCGTCTTTCATGACGCAAAGCTTGTAAAGCTTCAGCTTGAGACATACCTGTTCCGGCATAATTAGGTAAAGCGTCGGAAGGGGTAGAGCTACCGTCTACCATTTGAGTATTACGGGCACGGGTACGAATTTGATCTACAATTTGTAACCCTTCTTCTACCTCTCCGGTTTGAATGAGGGCTTCCGCCTTCCAAAGCAGCACATCGGCATAACGGATGTATACTTTATTTCCGGGAGAATCTTCGTTTCCTTTATAATTTCCATCGGTAGAACCCAGCAATTTATTAGGTTGTTGCTCGTCTATTTGAACGGTGTATCCCAGTCTTGGATCATTCTCTTCAAATGCGTTTACAAAATCGTCGGTAGGTGCCACAAAGCCCCAGCCCATTAAGGCTGCAAGACCATTTCCTCTAGCTGGATTAACTCCGGAAACATGATTATAAGAGAAAATTACTTCGTTTTCCTGATATTCTTTACTTACATCGAATGGATCGAAATAATGATCATCCAGAGAATAGAAGTTATGAGCTTGCAGTTCATTTACCTTGTTTATAACTTCACTCCAGTTTTCCTGAAACAAAGCAACTTTCGCCTGCATTGCAAGGGCCGCTCCAAGAGAAACCCTCCATGGTTCTGAACTGCTGGAATATTTTTGTGCTGGTAGCAAAGTAACTGCTTCCTGAAGATCTTTATTAATTTGAGTCCATACCTCTTCTGCACTATTACGGTTTGCTACGTCGTAAGCATCTGCAAAATCTTCTAATGGTTCAGTAAGTAGCGGAACACCTCCAAAATTATTAACCAGATCAAAATAATAGAATGCTCTTAAAACGTATACTTCTCCCAATAAGCGATCTTTTGTGGCTGCATCCATTTGTACTGAAGACATTACTTCTTCATTATTAAGGGTGCTTATCGCCTGGTTTGCTCTGGAAATTCCTTCATAGTTATAGCTCCAGATGCCATTAAAGCCGGGGTTCATAGAGGTGAAATTAAAAGCAGCGATTTCATCCATCCAGGCCTGATCACCATCTGGATTCCATTTTTTCTGCATATCTCCGGAAGCGATATCCTGTAGTAAAAAGTCGTTTCTGGTTACCGTCCCATCATCCCAGTTCCATTGTCCAACAATATTAAGTGTACTCGACAATAGTTGATAGGTTGAATTTACCGTGGAGGTAATTGAAGCCGCCGTGGGTTCCGTATTAATCTGGTTCTGGGTGATCAAACCAATAGGATCTTCATCAAGATATGCTTCACAGCTTATAACTGTTATACAGCATACCATTGCTAATAATTTTACAATGTAATTTTTCATAACTGGAATTTTTAAATTTTTAGAAATTTGCGCTAACACCAAATAATACGGTTACAGATTGCGGGTATGTACCAAAATCTATTAAATCGGTTGATTCCGGATCCAATCCGCTATAGTCGGTAAAAGTGAGTAGATTTTGTCCTGAAGCATATAATCTAAAGTTACCTATATTCTCCACATCAAACGTATACCCTAGTTCTACATTTTTCAGTCTTAAATAAGAAGCGTCTTCCACAAAGATATCTGAGACTTTACTACTTCCATTATCTGTAAAGCTTACCCGTGGTATACTATTTGTCGATCCTTCTCCATCCCAGGCGCCTAAAACACGATCGGTATAATTAAATGGTCGGGTATCATAATCTATAATCTTTTTCAGATCATTATATCTATCTACACCTCCAACACCCTGAAAGAGAAAGTTAAAATCAAATGCTTTATAATTCATTGAAACATTTAAACCGTATGATAATTTAGGATTTGGATTTCCAATAAAGTCCCTGTCATTATCATTAATAATTCCATTCCCATCAAGATCTTTAAACTTGATATCTCCCGGTTGTTGTGGTGGATTAGTAGTACCAGATAGGTGTTCGGCAACTTCAGCTTCATTCTGGTAAATCCCTTCCTGAACAAAACCGTAATACGCATTTAGTGGATGTCCTGCCTGAGTTCTGGTAACATTTCCGGTGATATATGGCAGATTTGGATGTAAAGAGTTCACCTCATTTTTTAAGGTAGCGAAATTTCCACTGATCTGAAATTTTAAAAGATTGTCATAGTTCCTGTAAGAAAGGCCAAATTCTAATCCACTATTGCTCACTTCTCCTGAATTTAAAAAGGTGGCCGAAACGTCGCCTACTAATTGGGGAAGAGAAATAGGTAATAAGATATCAGAAGTGGTTTTCTCGAAATAATCAATACTTCCGGAAAGTTTGTTGTTATCAATTCCAAAATCAATCCCTATATTACTTTGTGCGGTAGTTTCCCACTTTAAGTCGGGGTTTCCATAACGACTAATGAGGTAGCGATCTGCATCTCTTCGATATAAGGTCAGATACGCATAATTCGGAATTTCCTGGTTTCCAAGTTCTCCCCAGCTGGCTCTTAATTTTAGCTGACTTAACCAGTCCACATCACTCATAAACTCTTCTTTTGAAATTGCCCATCCCGCAGAAACAGAAGGGAAGTAACCCCAACGATTATCTTCTGAAAATCTGGAAGAGGCATCTGCTCTTAAATTGGCGGTTAGTAAATATTTATCTTCGTAGGAATAGGTTGCAGAACCAAAATAGGAGAATAATGCCCATTCTTCAGCCAGTCCACCATTCCATAAGTCACGGTCTGTTCCACCAAAATCAAGATACCTGAAATTAGGTTCGGTAAAGTCAAAGCGTTGTCTTGAAGCATTGATTCCGGAGGAATTATTTTTTATAAATTCAATACCTGCCAGGGCACTGATTTCGTGGTCTCCAAATGTTTTGTTATAGATAAAACTATTATTCCATGTAAAGGTCATGTCCTGATACCGGGATTCGGCAAGACTGGTGGGACGGTTCTGACGGCCTAAGCCCCTGTCAATTTCTGATCCCTGTCCGTCGTCATCTCCAAAATTAGGATTGAATGCTTTTTGATGTCCAAAGTTGATATCTGCACCGAAATTGGTTTTAAATTTCAGTGAGCTGTCGCTCAGAAGATCGTATTCAGCAAAAAGATTCCCAAAGGTTTTAAAAGTTTCCGTAGTATTATCTGTAAAGTAAGCAAGCGCTATTGGGTTTTGCGAGTACTCATATTTATTGCTTTCAAAATTATCCGGGTCCACATAAAAAGGCAGATCTGTAAAAGGGTCTTCTTCTGAATAAGTAGGGTCTGAAGGATCTTTAAATACGGGAATTATAGGAGGACGCAGAAAAGCATGTCGAATTATTCCCGGAGCATCTCCCCTGGAAGAAATTTGATCTTGCTCCTGATATGATATTTGAACATTGGCCCCAATTTTAAAACGTTCTGTGATATTAGAATTTATATTTGAACGAAGATTTAAACGGGAAAATCTATCATTATCATAGACTACAATTCCATCCTGGCCATAATATCCGGCACTCAAAAAGAAATTTGTTTTTTCGCTACCTCCGGATGTCGAAAGTTGTAAACTATGTGTTTCTCCTAATTCAAATAATTCATCAAGATAATCTACATCTGCAAAATCGGACCTCCCTGAGTCTGCGAGATATGGATTAGTTCCAGCATAGCCTGCATTGTTCCATGCAGTAGTTACCGTGTTAAGATATTGCTCGGCATTGAGCATGTTGGGTAAATTTGCTGCTTTTTGAATACCTCCAAAGTAATCAATTTGAATCCCACTTCGTCCGGTTCCGCTTTTGGTTTCAATAACAATAACACCACCTGCGGCTCTTGAACCGTAGATCGATGCGGCCGCCGCATCTTTTAAAACAGACATTGATTTAATATCTGAAGGATTCAGGAAGGAGATTTCCCTGCTTGGAACTCCGTCAATGATATATAGCGGATTGTTATTACCAATTGTTCCGTTTCCACGTATCCGCACTTCTACATCTTCTCCAGGAGCCCCGGTACTTTGGGTAATAGTAACTCCGGCGACCTGTCCCTGTAAAGCCTGGGTCACACCCGGAACTCTGCGCGATTCCAACTGTTCTACATTTACAGAGGAAACTGCACCGGTGATAGTTGATTCCCTCTGGGATGTATAGCCGACAATAACCAATTCGTCCAGCTGGTCCATGCTTGCCTGCATTATGACATCTATGGAATTTTCACCTTGCAAAGGAATTTCCTGAGTCTCGAAACCTATATATGAGAATAGGAGGGTAGCATTCTCATTTGAAACATTAATTTCATAGTTTCCATTAAAATCGGAAACGCTACCATTGTCAGTGCCTTTTTCAATAACAGAAACTCCGGGTAGGGGGCCCTGATCATCTGAAATGGTTCCTGTAATTGTTTGTGCATAAGCTACACTTCCTGCACAGATTGCCCACAGAAATAAGAGGCCGGAAATGCTATTTTTTGTTTTCATAATAAATTATTGAAAAGATTAGTATAAGAGCTATTGTTATAATTTTCTATAGTCAGGATCCATATCGGGTGTTCTGAGATTTGCAAATTCGTTAGTCATGAGGACGAAGACATTCCAGCTTAAACCGCGTGTAGAAGGCCACCAATCGTCATAAGTTGACCATTTTGTGGGAATGAATTCTTTACTGTACGGCCAGTTGGGGTTAAGATTCATTTCGGCCCACAATCTGTTTTTCATCCTTTTCTCGGCTTTTTCCCAGCCGTGTTTTAACCCAACCACATAAGCAGAGTATTCTGCTCTAAGCCAGCTGCCGCCGTTGTAGTAGAAACCATCCCTGCTATCATCTGCATAATTAATCTTTCCAAATTCACCAAAGGGTTGATAATCAGCATCCATGTAGGAATATCCTTTTGCGTCTTTTGTTAATCGAATACAAATTGGGGCTGTTGTACCCATTTCAGGATAAGGGGCATCTTCCATCCTGTTTAAAACCGGAAATTGGTCAAGGTGGTTTATAATCATCTCATCTGTTAACATGGCATGGTCAAAAACCCACAGTGATAGAAATTCCGGGATAAGATCGGTAAGTGTAATCAGATCGGGATAATCCCGATCAAATAATAAATGTTTCCTTTTGGGATCATAGAA
This sequence comes from Autumnicola lenta, assembly GCF_031846515.1. Classification (NCBI taxonomy): domain Bacteria; kingdom Pseudomonadati; phylum Bacteroidota; class Flavobacteriia; order Flavobacteriales; family Flavobacteriaceae; genus Autumnicola; species Autumnicola lenta. Next base: position 12,818 of record NZ_JAVRHO010000037.1, on the reverse strand, counting down.
CTTCACATACTCGCTTTCTGCTTTTTGTACGTAAGTACTGTCTATTTCAATCCCGAGCGCCTGGATAGTTTTAAGGGCTACTGCAAACATTCCCTGATTTACGGCCATTCGATCTGTTTTAGGATGGTATTCCATTACATCAACCTGGCTCATCGAGAAATGAGATTCACAAATCCCATCCTTATCGGGATCAAATTCGTTAAGAATATAATTAGCAGCCTTTCTTATCTTTTCCACAGGAAGTTCAGCATTAAAGCGTCTCTTATTTAGCAAGGCCCAAACAAGCCATTCAATGGTAGCTTCATTATCTTTTGCTTCTATGGAACCCATATATGGAGTAATGATCGTGCCAATAGCTCCCCTTGAAGTTTGGGTGTTAGCCCATTGATTCCAGATAGATATATTCAGTCTTTTATTGTGCGTGGAAATTACTGACCAAAATGTATCCCTGTTGTACATATCGGGTGAATAATTCAGGTTTGGTACATTAAAAGGTTTCAGGTTATCTATCCCGGTGATCCAGGTCATCATTTGATAGTTTGCGTAAAGCATCTTTTCAATTTCAGTACCTTTAAAACCCATTCCTTCGGCGAGCTTTGTTTGTGTTGCAATTTTATATGCTTTATGATCTTTCCAGGGTTCTGAAAAAATATAGGTCGTCTTCACAATCGTGTCCCCCAGAGGTAGATTATTATAGGCTTGTGTGAAAGGTTCATGTTGGACTAATTGAAGATCCCTGAGGATTAGGGAACCTTTTTTTTTGGATGTTTTACCTAAAAAAAGCATTACGCTATCGTTTTCGATATAAGGCAGTAGAATACTTCCCTTAAATTGGGTAAGACTATCAGAAGTAACCGGGAAATTATCAATATACTTAATACCATGTTCCAATTCCTCCTTTATTTCTCCGTTCTGAATCCTGTAAAGCTTAAGGGCAACCGGAACGTCTCCTTTAGCCCGGAATGAAATAGTATATAACTGTTGATCTTCAAAGGGAGTTATAAGTTGGATTCCGGCTTTACCTGGTTGATCAAAACTAATTTCAATCAAGCTATTATTCCTGCTAACCGAGACTTTTCCTTCTTTTTTATAATTTGCTGAAAGATCTAAGCTAGAAGTGTTTCCCCGGTCCAGATTATAGAATTCACCAAAAGTATATTTTATATAATTGTTACCACTCAGTTGTTCTTTGCGGCTGGCCACGCTTAAAAGATTCGGATCAGGTAAAATGCGCATACCAATCATGCCGCCGCCTCTTCCGCTAAAACGTCTTCTGGTGGTGCGTGTGAATTCGTTTTTATAGCCGGGGTCGGTTAGGAAACCAACTACCTTATTATTATTGGTAATAAAACCTGCAGAAGGATATAACTCGTGAACTAAACCTCCCGGAAAATTTTCATGTTCAAATGTCACATACTGATGGGGAACTTCTGCGGGAATATTTTTTTCTTCCAGCGAATAATAAAGATTAGGCATGGAAGGCTGAAAGAGATGTACTGTTTTGCGGATGAGTTGTGGATCTATAATTTCATAATCTACCCGGATGGAAAGATTAGCATCAAACTCTGGCAGATACATATCTTTTTCCAAATTAAACCCATTAGAGGTTTGGGAATATGATGATGCTTTCCAGGATGTTATTTCATGTTGTACGCTTAAATCCAGGTTGGAAAGATGCATTGAAAATTCTCCGTTGTTTTGAAGCAGTGGTTTTTCAGCATCATAAACAGTAACCCAAAAACCCTGATTTTTATCACCCAATACCTTCAGGTTTAATTCCTGAGCAAAACATGCAGCGGTGCTTGCCAGCAAGCAGAGGCTTAAAGTAGATAATATAGTTTTTAATTTATGCTGCATGAGTAGCTATTTAAATTTCATATGAACTAATACAACGATGTAGTAAAACGTTTTACAGGATTGCTAAAAAATATATGTAGCTAATGTAAACAAATTTTAGTAAAACGTTTTACATATCTTTAATTATTAGAATATTTTTGCAATAATCAAATATGTGAGATAAGATTTACTTAGTCGTAAACCCCTAAATTGCAGGAATCTCTGGTTATGAGCTTTCCGGGTAAAATTTTCTGAAAAGTTTCATTAGGACCATTTTTACCTTTGAGAAGTTGGAGAGTACCTTTTATCAATTCAGTGGCCAGGGCTGGTACGGGTTGGGATAAAACACTTATAGAGGGGGAGTGTAATTCAAATAGGTCTCTATCATCAAAAGTAATAACAGCTAATTCATCAGGTATTTTTTTATTTAATTCTTTTAATCCCTTAAGCCCATTTATCGCTAATCCATTTGTGGCAAAAAGAATACCATCAATATTTTTATGTTGATCGAGTAAATTTTTGAATTGAGTACGTCCTGCTTTGCTTTTTACATCCTTAAAAGGTAAGAGCAAGGAGATAGGTTGAGATTGGTGATTTTTAATAGCATCCTTATAGCCTTCAAGTCGTTCACTCATACAGCTGAAATCCGATGCTAATCCTACATACGCCACATTCAGGCATCCGGAAGCTATTAACTTTTCAGCTGCAGTTTTGGCTCCATTAAAATTATTCAGGATCACATAACTATGATCCGTCGTAGTATATCGTCGGTCAAAAAGCATAACCACTTCATTTTTTTGGGCAATTAGCTCTTGTATTTCCTGTTGGAAGTTTTCAGGGGGAGTAATTATAAATGCATCTACCTGCCTGTCCTGAAATAACGAAATTAGTTCAGATGCCCTCTCCTTATCATTTTCTGTACTACAGTAAATCATCTTATAGCCATTTTTATAAGCAATTTCTTCCATTTCTTTGGCCACCGCAGAAAAAAATGGATCGGAGATATCCTCGGCCATGAAAACAATTGTTTTCGTCTTTCCCGTTCTGAGGGTTTGAGCTGAAGTATTTGGTTTATAGCCAACCTTTTTTATATAATCTTCAACCTTTTTTATCACCTCATCACTGATACGGTTTTTCGCTTTTTTGTTGATAATAAAGGAGATAGTGGTAATAGAAATACCCAACTCTGTTGAAATATCTTTAATAGATACCCGTTGTTTCTTTTTCATTTGAAGTGATAAATATTTAGGATTGCCGGTTTGGCAAGGTATGTAAATCTACAAAAGATTTTCTAAAGTAAAACGTTTTACTATAAAGAACAGTGACTTTTGTTTTTGTATTACTTTCAGTTCTTCTACTGCCTGCTAAAAATTTATATTTCCTGAAATCAGTAATTCTGATCTTACTTCAAGTTTTGCCTTCATCTATAAAATCAATAACCAAATCGATGGATTATTTCCTGTTATACATAAATTAAAGCCCCTGAATCTACCATAACCTGCGCGAGGTTCCTGTGCTGTTTTTTTAGCGTATGGGAAGTTAAGCGTTAAATAAAAACAGCATAGGGCGCATCCTACTTCTGTTTTACAATACCAGTAAATTGCAGCCTGTTTTCAGGGTCTACCAGTGCATTTACTGGAATATCCACTCATTATCCACTAATCTAAAAAATTGCTTTTATTTTTCACTAATTTTTTGCCGTAAATTTCAACGGGTTTACTGAGGGTTTCCGGCCATTTGCCGCAAATTTACTAATTTTTGCTACAGGCCATTTGTCATTACAAACCCTGGTATCCACTCTCTAGCCACTTGCAGTATGCCTCATGGATTTCCGGATATTCTGCGAAATAATCTTTGTATAGCTTATTTTGAGATTCCATGATCATCCGGTAGACTTCAAAACTTTCCTCCCTTTGTGCATTGGCGGAATAACTGGAATATCCTATTAATCCCAAAGCAATTATCCCCAATATTCCGAAAAGGATAAGCAGGTAATTTGGGATCAGCCTGGCATTTGTTAATTTCTTATCAATGCTCTTTAGCATTTCATCCCGTTCTATGCTATGTATTTCCTGCCTTTCCAAAAATGTGGCCAGGTTCTTCTCCAAAGCTTCAGTGCTGATAGGAATACTTAGCTCAAATAATTGCCTGGAAAGCAGTTGAAGCTCCAGGATAGTAGTTTTAAAATCTGCCATTTCATCGGCCATTAGTTCCATTATTTCGTCTAGTTTTTTCATTGCTCAAAATTTTAATATCCATATCCTATACCGGTATCCAGTGCTTTCAATGCTCCCTTTATAAGTTCTTTGGCTATTTTAGTGCTCAGGTTAGAACTTAACTGTACCGTTTTGTTCATTATCAGCAGGCTTTTTGGTACTTCCTTTAACCTGGTAAAACTCCTGTTTTGAGAAATTTGCGCAATGAGTCTATTGCCACCCATATCCCGGTGCACCTCACTTGCTTTAAGATTTACTCCTTTGTATTCCACACGGAACCCCTGTAGTTGATTGGATTTATTGATAGTGGGAATTACATCCACTTTATGAGCTTTCATTTTGCTCATATACTCATCCATCGACTTTGGCCTTGTTTGAAGGACCCGGTCATTTATAATTTTTATTTCCTGTCGAAGGTTTTTTAACTCCTGAAGTCTTTCTTTTTGTATTTCCCGCGCCCTGCTAAACCCTAATTCCTTTGCGACATTATCTGCCGCTATCTGGCTTCTTTTCCCGATAAAGCTGTCATTGTAGGCCTTTCCATCGAACCCAATTCTGTTGGTATAAATATGGATATGGGTATGCGCTTTATCCCGGTGAACAAACCCAATAGACTGATTGTTTTGGAGGTTCATTTCCTTTAAAAATTTCTTAGCGATTTCTTCCAGGTCTTTTTTGTCTAAATCTCTTCCGTCCTCAATCGATGGGCTTACTATAAAGCTTAAGGTGTTGTTGTGGCAGCGTTCATTTTGAGACTGGATAATTTTAAATTCTTCAGTGATCTCGGCGGGAGTATCTCCCGCCAGATGCTCTTTCAATATAATTTCAGCCTCTTTCTCCTGGTTCCAGCCATAGGATATGGATACCTTTGTGCTGGAAATTGAATGTCCTTTCCCAATCATTTTTTAAAGTTTTTCAAATGGTTCCTTATTTCTTCCGCCAGCTTTTCCACGGTTGCAGATAATTTTGGATCTCGTTTTTTAAACATGCTGCTTATCCGGGCAAAGTTATTCTTGTATTGCACCAACATCCGGTAGTACTCCAACTGCTCTGGAGTAATCCGTTCTACAATATTTCTTTCAAAAGCACTGGAACGGAGATATTCTGAAAGGGAAATTCCTGCCCTAACTGCTCTTTTTTTCAGCAGCTTTTTCTCGTAAATCGAGCAACGGATCTGGATGTATTCCCTTTTCATTTTTTTCTTTTAAAGTCTTTGCAACCTCCGGGCGTAAAGCAAGAATGTCATGACAATGACACATCTTGCTTTACCATTTCAACTGAAATTTTCCGATAGGTATTTACTATTTACCAATTCGCTCATTTTTCTTTGACTTGATACACATTTTTTGTTGCTGCTCCTGTGAGTTAGTAAGAAGTTCTTTCCATTCAGGCTGTTGAACTTTATTGTGTATTTCCTTACTTTTTCCAACATCCTTCACTCTGCAATTTTTCATTTAGATCTTTATATGCCCGATACAAATCGCTACAATCCGTAACATTATCAAAAAGGTTTAAAAGTGAAGTGGCTGCTTTTTTTCCTGCCGAATCATTATCCAAATAGATCAGAACCTTGTCATATTTAGGTATGAGCATTTTAATCCTATCCAGAAAAGCCAGGGAATTTAAAATGATATAATCTGAGTTTTGTACTAAGTCTTCATCTATGGTAGCCACGGAAAGAAAATCAAACATCCCTTCTGTAATCAGTAGATTTTTAGCCCCTCTTTCGAAAGAAGAATAGGTTTTTGGGCTACTGGAGGTTTTATAGTATCTATTTCTCAGCTCCCATCCTCCCTTATAATTTTGCAGACCAATAGCAAAAAATCGTTTTCCTTTAAATCCATACCAAACCTGTCTACAGTATTTCCTACCGATCTCAAAAGGTATATTCCGAAAATTTAAATAATCAATTAAAGCGTGTAGCTTAATAATTTGAACGTCTAATACCTGGATTTCAGGTTCTTTAGATAGGTGTGCAACATCCGGCGGGCTGAAAGAAAAAGATCCTATATCGTGTTCTAAAAATTCCAAAACCTCCCTTGCAGACCAGGATTTCATTATCATAATAAGATCTATAGTATTGCCTCCTATTCCTAATCCGAAGTCAAACCATAAGTTTTTAATTAAAGAAACGCTAAAAGAGGCTTGCGTTTCTGACCGTAAGGGACTCAGAAACCAAGCTTCTTTTTCCGATTTTCTGGTGGGGTAGTGCCCTAATTTTGCGAGTATTTTCACGATGCAAATATTACGGGCGCTTCTCCACGATAACTGATTTAATTCCATTTTTTCTATTTTTTAATTACCCATTTACCCCAGCCCTTATGAATGCTGGCTTTTCTTTCTTTTTTAGCTATTTTTTCTATTTACCTAATTACCCGGTGGTAGTTATGGGTAAATAGTTTAATAAATCTATTTACCACACCTTAAGTCCCTGTTCATCGCCTATAAGCCACATTGGGGTAATTAGGTAAATACTTTTTATAAAAGTTCTAAAGGAGAGGACTTAAACCTTTTCTTAATCAGATAACCGTAAATCCGATTTTGAGGGGATTTTATTCTTTCATAGCCCAAAGCCTTTAAAGCCCTTCCCATGTAGTACATGTTTAGGCGGGGATTTATACAGGCTAATTGAACAACCAAATCTGAAGCGGTTCTAAAATCTGCAGGATTGGAACTTTGTGCGTAATATTTGCAAAGCAGCTCTTCTTCCATGGTAGTTTCCCGGTAAGTTTTGTTCCTTTCTTCGTTTTCAGCTATGTCCTTTAAAGTAAGTTCCGGATAGAAGTTTTCATCTATGTAAGCGAGGTAAAAGGCCTGGGACCAAACCTTATTAATATCTATTTCCCTGGAATAGGAAAAGTTAATGGTGCTTTCCAGTTCGAAGCACAACCAGCGTACAGAACCGGTTTCATCATTAAGGAAAGTTGCACGATTTGTAGAGCCGATAAAGCTACAGGTTCTATACAGCGTGGAATTTTTACGATCATAAGGTAACCGCTCATTGATCATCGTTTTGGAGAAATAGGCCTTCAGTGCATTTATTTCTTTTTTTGCCAGAATGGATAACTCATCCAGGTTGATCAGGAAATTTCTTGTTAGCTGAATCCTTGCATCTTTATCGGTGGTCATATCCTCAGCAAAGTATTTCGATAGGGCAGGAGGGCAAAGGAACCTGCACCAGGTTGATTTCCCTGAGTTCTGATGCGGGTGAACAAGAACCAGACATTGTTTATTAAAGTATTCCTTTTCAAGTGCACACCTTACCGCCCGCACCAGCCATTTCTTAAAGTGGTACTGGAATAGAACAGGTTCCTTTAATGGTAGATATGATGCCAATGCCTTAATATGATCCTCTCCGTGCCAATGAGGTAAAGACCGAAAGTATTCCTCGATGGGATTAAATTTTGGAACATAATGAGACCTTAGATAGATCTCAAGTTTGGCGGGATTGACCTAGATATTAGACTGATCCAGTTCAATTAGAAAAGAGTTGGCATCGAGTATTTCCCATTTGTTTTCATCCTTAAATGAAATCTGAAATTCATGGCCTAACTCATCGTACCGAAGATCATATTTCTCTGATGCATATTCACAAATAAAGTCATAAACAGTTTTCTTTTTCTGTTCCTTAACTCCATACATTTTCTCGTCGTTGCCGGACATAACAAAAAGTTTAGATTAGAAGAATCTTTTCTTGTTCCTGAAGGTGTAGTTTAATGCTTCAGTTTTTAGTTCACCAGCTGATTTTTTTGAATTGGAAAGAAGCCACTGATCCAGCTTTTCCCGGGAGAAGTAGATCATTTTACCCCTGGGTTTGGAAAAAGGAATTTCTCCTTTAGCTGTTAACTTGTAGAGGTAGCTCCGGGAGATCCCGGTATATTCACTTGCTTCCTCCAAAGACATGACCGTTTTACTAGCCCGTAACAGCTTCTCAATACGATCCAGTTGTTCCAGAATTTTAATTGTGTCCATAATTAAATTGTTTAAGGTTGATACTGAAAAAAGCGCTTTGGCTTTTCGGTTCATGGAGCTAAACTAGGAAGGGAAATAATGAAGAATGTATGCTTTAGATACATGGTATGTAAAATCCTACTTATAGTATTCACATAAGCAGATTTCCCGTTTGGAATACCTAAGAGTGGGCTTTTATAAAAGAATAAAATTTTCAGCATTTATAATCGCGGAGAGTCAATGTGCAGTAATAATAGAAGGTCATTGTCTGGCAGCAGGTTTTATTTTAAGTTGCAGGTACTACTCTTCCGTAGAAATTTAAGACTAAAAATGTCTCCTCAAAATACCTGCGCTTATGTCAAGCTAGTTTTTCACCTGGAATATTTTCATCTTTTAAAGTAAAATATGAGGTGGAAAGGGATACTGTATCTTTTTATTTTATAAATTAATGTTTGTTATCTGAATGTCTGAAAACCAGTGAAAAAGGGAACTGTGAAAGCTTATGCTTACGTCGCTTTGTCCACAAAGAAATATTTAAAAAACATATATTTTGAAGAAATATAAGATCATACTTCTTGTCCTTCTGATCATGCTGCCAATGAGAAAGATAAACGCACAGGAAAAGCTAGATCCACAGATTTATAACGGAAACCTCATAGAATATTTGACTGTGGTAAATATATGGGTTGAAGGGCATATGCTCCTTAACTATTGCAAATGCTCCCGAAATGAAGATTTCATAATTGCTTACCAGGAAGTTAGAGCTTCTTACAATGCCTTTCTAAACTCGTATATCCACAACCTCATGCTAGCCAAATCCCGGCAGGGACTTAACACTTTTAAACAGATAAATAGTTCAGAATTTGTCAAGGCTGATTCCAGTTTAAGGGATGCTTACGTTGCTTTAATAGCTTTAAGTAAAACAAAAGCGGGTGATTGCGAAATTCAACCCTTTCTTCCAACGGTAGTGACTATAGCAGAATTAACTCAAATTGCAACATCAGTTTTAGACATTATACGCGATACGAATAGGAGAAATGAAGAAAAAAAAGTTGCCGTAATCCAGAGTCTGGAAAATTTTAAGATTCCTTCGAGTCAGGCTTACGACTGTATTAATTAGAAAAGAAGAGGTTTATGAAAAAGATAAAGGAATGCTCTTGTGGAAACCACAATCCCTTCCATTGTATTGTTCCACCTTATATGCTCGAAGCAATGGCAACATCATCCAATGAGGTTGTAAGGATGAGGGCTATCAAGAACATGGAAACTGCAGCAGAAATTAGAACGGAACGCCGTCTAATCTGGCCTGAAACAGTGGCTTCTATCTTAACTAATAAGGAAGGAAAATACCGGGAGGTATATGATATGCAAAATAAACCAAATCGGCGCGACCTTATGCCGGGGAAATTGGAGAGGTGGGAAGGAGAAGAGCCTGTGAATGATCCTGCTGTGAATGAAGCATATGATTATTCAGGTCACACTTACGATTTTTTTTATGAGATTTTCAACCGGGATTCCCTTGACGATAATGGACTAACCCTTATTTCTTCGGTACATTTAGATGTGAATTACAATAACGCCTTTTGGAACGGAAGCCAAATGGCTTACGGTGATGGAGATGGGATTATTTTCCACCGTTTTACAAAAGGCCTGGATGTTATTGGGCATGAACTTACCCACGGAATAATTTCCTATACATCAAGACTTGTTTACAGGGATGAAGCCGGGGCTATAAATGAACATTTAGCGGATGTATTTGGATCTCTGGTGAAACAATGGATACTAAAACAGGATGCAAAATGTGCAGACTGGCTTATCGGAAATGACATTATAATTCCCGCACCTACCAGGAGAGGTATTCGTGATATGAAAAATCCTGGAACTGCTTACATAAATGATCCGGACCTTAATGGAACTGATCCCCAGCCTGACCACATTTCAAATAAATACACCGGAATGCAGGATAATGGCGGGGTACATATAAATTCAGGAATTCCAAATAAAGCATTTTGTGAAACGGCTATAGCAATAGGTGGATATTCCTGGGAAAAGGCGGGGAGGATATGGTACGAAGCTATGCTCCAACTCACACCAGAAAGCAATTTTGAAAGGCTGGTAAAGCTGACAAAAGATATTAGCGTAAAATTATATGGACCCGGCAGTGATGAATTTAAAGCTGTAGTACACGGATGGGAAACAGTAGGTTTAAATGATGTGAATTATGATTACTATTCTTTATGAAGAATGGAAAGAATTGCAAAGATAAGTTACATTAGATTTAATAAAGTTTTAAAGTGGCATGAAGATCAACTGTATAAAAAGTGGTGGTTTTTTAGGTCTCCAGCGAAGCTGTGAGATAGAAACAAATGATTTAGACGAGTCTGAAAAAAAGGCATTTGAAGAAGTTAAAAAAGAGAGCCGCAGGGATGAAAATGTGAGGGACACCTTTATTTATTATTTTAAATTCCAGGAAAACAATTTAGAAAAAGAAATAGTAGTAGAAGAAACCTGTTTAGAAGAAGAAATGATGCCTTTTATAAGAAAAGTGGATCACAAATTGAATTAAATTTTTTTTGGAAATCGAAATGAGCAGGCTTTATTATGAAGATCAGGAAATAACCCGGTTTAGGGTGGAGCAAGGAAAGCAAAGCAAAACAGGCAGCTATCTGGAAAAAGTTTCAACCCTGGTCCCAGCTGAAATTATTGCCGGCTATTTAGCCATGGTTGGCTTTTTAGATAAAGAAGAAGGAAGTCTTCTGGTAGAAAAACAAGGCTTTTTAATCGGGATCTTTTTTCTTTGTTTCATTCTAACTCCGATTTATTTCTATTTTCAGGCCGAAAAGAACAAGCCTAAGATCATACATCTTATTTTATCATCTCTTGCCTTTGTAATCTGGGCGTACGTGACCAGCGGAGAAAAATTTAGCAGCTTAATTTATGATGCCGATATTGCCTCTATCATTCTTATTGCCTTTAGCCTGATTAGCGGACTGGTGCCTCTCCGAAGATAATTCCTCTAGGTATACCTCATTATAGAATACCAAATTTCATCCCAGGTATTTATACGTAATTACATATAGATCTTCATGAATTATAGATTTGTATGCTATTACATATAAAAAAGCTATATTTACATAATTATACTTATTTGCATATAATGAAAAATCTCTCTCAATTTTTGAAGGAAAAGAGGAAAGAAAACAATCTTACTCAGGAAGAATTTGCTGAACGTGCAGGAGTGGCACTGACAGTAGTGCGGAAAATTGAACAAGGCAAAGAGAATTTGAATCTGGAAAAAGTCAATCAGGTTCTCAGGATGTTTGGCCATGTTTTGGCTCCTGTAAATGAGAAAGATCTTTAATCATGCGACGAGCCAAAATATATTATCAGGATCAAGTAGCAGGTATTTTGACTGAAACCAATGATGGGGAATATACATTTCAGTATAACAGCTCCTATATTAAAGAATACCCTGACCAGTTTATCACTTTTACAATGCCTGTAAAAAAGGAATTATACATTGACAACAGATTATTTCCTTTTTTTGAAGGCCTTATTCCTGAAGGATGGTTACTGGACATAGCTTCCAAAAACTGGAAAATAAATAGGAACGACCGAATGGGACTTGTATTAGCCTGTTGTAAGAACTGTATAGGTGCAGTAAGTGTTCATCAAATTTCTGAAGGAAATGAAGATTAAGTGCCTTTACTGTTATCAGGAATTAAAAAGCTCTGACCCGAAGGATTTCCACAATAGATGTAGTCTGGCCTTTTTCGGTACAGAAGATCCACCACATCTTAATTATTCTGTGGAGCAAATGGCAGAATTGGCAAAAAATGTAGTGGAAAGAAGAATCGCAGTACCGGGAGTACAACCGAAACTTTCCTTATCCCTTGTAAATAATTCTCTTGCAGAAGAAAAGGGGCGGCTAACTGTAGTGGGTGCTTTGGGAGGTAACTATATTTTAAAACCACCCTCTGAAAACTTTCCTGAAATGCCACAGAATGAACATGTGACGATGAGAATTGCAGAAGCTTTCGGAATAAGAACGGTTTCGTCCAGTTTAATCAGGCTGCAAAGTGGTGACCTATCATATATTACCAGGAGAGTTGATCGCACTGAATCCAATGAAAAGATACACATGCTGGATATGTTCCAGATACTGGAAGCTTTTGATAAATACAAAGGATCCATGGAAAGGGTAGGGAAGGCCATAGGTGCCTATTCTGATAATACCTTACTTGATAAGCTTTATTTTTTAGAATTAGCCGTTTTCAGCTTCCTTACTGGAAATAATGATATGCACCTGAAGAATTTTTCATTGATCAAAAGAAAAGAACTTTGGGTTTTATCACCTGCTTATGATTTGCTAAACGTGTCTATTGTTAATCCGGATGACGATGAGGAACTGGCTCTGACCCTTGAAGGCAAAAAGAAAAAATTAAAGAAAGAACATTTCAATCGGCTGGGGGAGAATCTACAGCTGAACAAAAAGCAGATAAACAGCGTGTTTAAAAGATTTACCAGAAATAAAAAGCTTGCAATTGACTGGATCAGGAACTCCTTTTTATCGCAGGAATATCAAGAAAAATATATAAGATTGTTGGAACAGCGCTATTCCATACTTAAAGAAAATTAGGATTCTCTTTCCAAACACAAATTTAGGGTGCCAAAAAATGGAAAGCTTAGAAGATAATTCCCGAATTATAGAGGCTGAATATAAAGGGTTGATTATAATTGAAGCAGTTACTCTTTCTGAAAGACCTTCTTCAATTCTAAATGTTTCTTTGAAAAGTTGCTTCTAATAGGAGCATT
>NZ_JAVRHO010000036.1:0-23970 GCF_031846515.1 Autumnicola lenta | reverse complement strand
CAAAAAGGGAAGGAACCATTTGTGGAAATCATTCTTGGCTTTGAGAGCCTCTTATAATATTCTAAGAAGTACCTCGAAAATAGCAATTATCAGGACTAGACCTATAGGTGTTTAAAATTTCACAGGCTCTATGGGAAGAGGAGTTTGAAGAACGGAAATTATTTTCTTTAAGTTGAATTTTTCACTACTCACTCTTCACTCTTTTGCGTGAGGGATAGGAGCGGCTACCGTGTAGCGCGGATAGCCCGGCCCGAAGGGTACGCCCAAATCAAAATATTGCCGATATATATTAAATGAAGTGTAAACTAATCCATAATGAGAGTAATTACAGGATCATTTTAATTCTTATGTTCAGGCAAAAATTGAATATAATGTATAGAGGAAGGATTTTGCATTTTACGATCTTCTAAATTCGCTCTTAGTTCTTCTAATAATTCTTTCGATTCAGGCGGTAATCTTTCTCTATTTTTCTCCTCAAGGATTATCGTTTCTTTATAACTCTCATAGGAACCATTGCTTATTAATTTTCTGGAAGTCCTAAGATGGAAAACTCATATTTGAGCTTGCTTACGCAACTATATCATTAGGTCTTTTTGGCTCAAAATGAGTAGAATAGATGAACAATAGAAATATATAACGGTTTAGAACGACGTAAAAATTTGTTCATAAATCGGCTTGATATTATTCCTTTCGTGATGCACAGAACTAATGAAAGTATTTTATTCTCATCAAAAGATCAACATTTTATTGTTTTTCCTGTTAAAAAGGGGGGTATATTTCCTAAAAAAGGCGTTGAACTTGTTTTTTGGCTATCTCTTAAAGTTAAATTTTATACATATCTTTAACATAAGAAATTAATATTTTGTTTACAGTTTTTATTTTGAGAACGAAATAATCAAAACGTTTCTAGGGTTTAAAGATCTGGATATTTATTGCTGTTTTCCTGGTTAATAATGAGAAGGAGAAGAAGTGAGGGATTGAGAGACAATATTTTTTATTAATTAAAATGGGATATCCCTTTCTAACATTGGATCAATTATTCTTTTTACCCGGATATATGTTTTTGCACATATTAAAGATATAACTGACATTCACCAATTCATGAACGAGCGTATTCCTAAATCCCCTCCAAACATATTGGCTCTTCCTGAGATAGAGCGTCCCGTATGGTCTGTAATTATCCCTGTTTATAACTGCATTAATTACCTCACCGAAGCTCTGGAAAGCGTACTTCGGCAAGCTCCTTCCAGTGAGTTTATGCAGATAGAAGTGGTAGATGATTGCAGTACAGATGGAGATGTAGAAAAACTTGTCAATCATATTGGTAAAGGGAGAGTTGGATATTACAGGCAAAAAGAAAACCGCGGGAGCTTACGAAATTTTGAAACATGCATCAACCGTTCAAAAGGTAAATATGTACATCTATTGCATGGAGATGATAGAGTGGAAGGTGGTTTTTACGAGGAGATAGAAAATTTATTTCGTGATCATCCGGAGGCCGGTGCGGCTTTCACCAACTTCCATTATATAGATCATGAAAGCCAAATTGTTCCCATTTTTAATAAAAGCATGTTAGAAGCTCCTGGAATCGTACCTGATTTTATGGATAAGATTGGCGTAAAGCAACTTATTCAGCCCCCGGCCATGGTCGTTAAACGTTCAACATATGAGGCAGTGGGAAGTTTTTATGCCGTTCATTTTGGTGAAGATTGGGAGATGTGGGCAAGGATAGGGTCCAGATTTCCAATGGCTTGTTCTCCAAAATGTTTAGCATCCTATCGCGCGGGTCATGGGATCGGCATCAGCCACAAAAGCTATCTTAGCGGTCAGAATATAAAGGACATTAAAAAGGTAATAAATATCATCCAACAACATTTACCCGAAAACCAAAGATCCAAGATTAGAAAGAAGGCTCATGCCTATCATGCAAAATTTTCGGTAAGGGTTGCGAATACGTTGCTTCTTTGTCATAAAAAAGCGGCATTCAGGCAAGCTTATGGCGCCTGGGGCATGAGTAGAGACTTTGTTACTCTCTTTTGGTTGCTGCGCTTTTATGCCATGTATGGCCTTAGGTATAAGCAGATAGAACATATAATGCGGAATAGAAAACATATTTCCAAAAAATGAATTGTTGATTACTTTAAATAAATGAATAAGGAATCAAACGGCCTTGGGCTGAAGCAATGGGAGTGGGAAATCAAGCCCGAAACCTCGTGGTGGGACATTGGATTTGTTGAGCTTTACTCCTATAGAGACCTGATGGTGCAGTTGGCCAGAAAGGATTTTCTGGCACTATACCAACAGACGCTGCTGGGGCCTTTTTGGGCATTATTGCAGCCTTTGCTCACCGTAGTCACATATGTATTGGTCTTCAATAAAATAATTGGTGTTCCCACAGATGGTGTGCCGCCTTTGCTTTTTAATATGATAGGGATTACACTTTGGACTCTGTTTTCGGAGGTTTTTCTTCAGATCTCAAAAACCTTCTCCCAAAATGCAGAGATATTCAGCAAGGTGTATTTCCCGAGAATCATTGTGGCGCTATCTACTCTCTGGCTTCAGCTGCTCTTGTTTGGGATCCAACTGCTTCTGCTTTTTGCAATCTATCTACTTTTTGTATTTAAGGGGCAGGTGGAATTTAATGCCGGACGAATGCTTTTGATTTTTCCAATTATTGCAAATACGGCGGGCATAGGTTTTGGCGGGGGGCTTATCTTCTCGGTGCTCACAGCAAAATACCGGGATCTTATGTCTCTAATTCAACTCATCATACGGCTGCTCATGTTTGTGTGTCCCGTTTTTTACTCGCTTAGCATGGTTCCGGAAGGTGTACGATGGTTGGTAAACCTTAATCCTTTATCCTCGTTATTTGAATATTTTAGGTTTGCATTTTTAGGCGTGGGTAGCTTAAACGACTTACACTTGTTGTACAGTGCAGGTTTTATGGTATTAATTGTTTTTTTAGGGATCCTACTCTTCAATAAGATGAGCGATAAGCTAATGGACGTTTTATAAAAAGTTATGTCAAAAACAGTAATACAGGTCGATAATATCTCCAAACTCTATAACCTAGGCACCATTGGGTCGGGTTCACTGCGGCGTGACATGCAGTTATGGTGGCAAAAAAATATCCTTAACAAGCAGGATCTAAACCAGGAGATAAGGGATGGCAGAAAGATTGACACCAACGATCATATCTGGGCGCTCAAAAATATAAGTTTTGAGCTAAAAGAAGGGGAGATATTGGGGATCATTGGCCATAACGGTGCTGGGAAATCCACCTTGTTAAAAATATTATCGCGTATTATAAAGCCCACAGAGGGTCTTGTGCGCGGCAGCGGCCGCATCAGCAGTTTACTTGAAGTAGGTACGGGATTCCATTCTGAGCTTACCGGCCGGGAGAATATTTTCATTAGCGGGCATATCCTCGGGATGAAAAAAGCGGAGATATTAAAAAAATTCGATGAAATTGTTGATTTTTCCGGGGTTGAAAACTTTATAGATACTCCGGTAAAACGTTATTCTTCGGGAATGTATGTAAGGCTTGCCTTTGCTGTAGCCGCACACCTGGAGCCTGATATCCTTATAGTTGACGAAGTACTGGCAGTGGGGGATGCTGAATTTCAGAAGAAATGCTTGGGCAAAATGAATGATGCCTCCTGCCAAAGCGGCCGCACAATCATATTTGTAAGCCATAACCTGCAGGCGGTCAGTAACCTTTGCTCACAAGCTATTTGGCTGGATAGAGGTAGTGTTCGCGCGAGGGGAAAATCCAAAGCAGTACTTAATGAGTATCTCGGCTCACTGCATAAGAAAAGCTGGATCAAAGAGTTTCCGACCTTGAGGGAAGCACCTGGTAATGATAGGATAAGGGTTGTTTATGTAGAATTGCTCCCTCATCTTGATGATCCACTAAGCGTAATAGATATTCGGACTGCCTTAACAGTAAAGTTCAGGTTTTATAATGCCACTGATAATATCGTCTTGTCTATTGACCTGTTGCTGTTTACTCTGGCGGGGGAGTGTATATTTGACATACCCTCAAAACCTGAGATATATGCCAAAGGAATGATCGAGGGGGAATGTACCATTCCGGGAAATTTTCTAAATAACGGGTCTTACATGTTCACGCTTCATTTTTCAAAAGACACATCATCAGAGCTTTTTAACTATCAGGAATGCTTGATGTTTGACATAGCAGACTATCGTGAAAGCACCAATTGGTATGACAAATGGTGGGGCTATGTAAGGCCCGATTTCCCTATAATCCTTAAACCTTTAACCATTTTGAGTTAAATGGCTAAAACATAATGATTTAAAATGCAAAGGATACCTACATCACCACCTTACATTGCACCGATTAACGATGGGCTTCCCCGCCCATTGTGGTCCGTGATGATCCCCGCATATAATTGTTCCAGTTATTTGCCTGAAGCCATAGGGAGTGTTCTACGACAGGATATGGGTGAAGCCCTCATGCAGATAGAGGTTGTAGATGATTGCAGCACCGATGCTAACGTAGAAGAGTTGGTAAGGACCTTGGGAAGAGGGCGCGTGAGCTACTATAAGCAGCAAGTTAATGTGGGCAGCCTTAGGAATTTTGAAACCTGTATAAATCGATCCAGAGGGGAATATATCCATTTATTGCATGGCGATGACCGGGTAAAAGATGGTTACTATTCAGCAATTAACAAACTTTTTGATAAATTCCCTGAAGCCGGAGCTGCCTTTTGTGCCTGGGAACATATAGATAGCGAGGGGAACTTCTCTCATCAATCCCGTATAGAGGCCAAAGAACCTTGTACACTTGAAAATTGGCTCCATAAACTGGCTGAATTCCCCCGTCTGCAATATGTAGCTATTACAGTAAAAAGGGAAATTTATGAAAAACTGGGAAGTTTTTATTTAGTACATTATGGTGAAGATTGGGAGATGTGGGCCCGGATAGCCAAAAATTACGAAACAGCATACACACCCCAATTTCTGGCTGAGTATCGGGAACATAAAAATTCCATTACCTGGCGCAGTTATCAATCGGGGCAAAATATCAAAGATATCTTAAAAGTTACAGCGGTAATCATTAGCTATTTACCAAAAAAGGATCAAAGAAAGATGCTGAAAACTGCCAAAAGAAATTATGTCTATTGGATATTAAATGAAACTTTTAGAGCCTGGTTTATAGCTAAAAATAAACAAGTGGCCTATAATCAAATTAAGACCATTTTAAGGATCTACAGGGATAATTATGTGCTTTCCAGGACTGCGCTTCTTTTACTTTATATATGGACCGACCCTTACCGAAGGTATTTTAAGAGAAGGAAAACCTAAATTATTAACTATGCCTAAAATAGCTCCTTACATTATCCAGCATGTGCAATTGCACGAACAGGATTTAGCACATATTTCACATCCCGAAGCGGGCAATAGGCATTACTACGTTTTTTGGTGGCACAATATCCCTCTGGGTCATCTTTTTATAGAAGATAAAGGTTGTACAGATTTTTCTAAAACTATTTTAGAAATAATAGCTTCTACGTTAAAAGCTTACGGAGGTAATAATAAGCAGGTACAGCAAATAGACGAAGCAGCTAAATCCCAAGACTTTCATGTCTTTTTTAGCTTAACGGAGAAAATACTTACTCCTTACAGAGCGCTAAATATTCCCGAGGAAGTGGATATCTCTGTGGTAATTTGTACGCGCAACCGTAGCGAGAGTTTAAAACATTGCCTGGATAGTTTGAATGAACAAATTTGCCGGCCACGAGAGATCATCGTTGTAGACAACGCCCCCACAGATGATCGCACAAAGGTAGTCACGCGGGCATTTAATAAGGTTATTTATTGCAAAGAGGCACGTCCAGGTCTGGATATAGCACGAAATACAGGTGCCCGATTGGCAAAATCACCCATAGTAGCCTATACAGATGATGACGTAAGTGTTAATATCTTGTGGTGCTATCGCGTATGGGAAAGTTTTTTAAATGAAAAAATAGATGCAATAACAGGCCTGGTGATAGCATCCTCACTCGAAACCGAAAGTCAGCAGATATTTGAAAAAAATTGGGGATTCAACAAGGGCTATGAAGATATCCATTTTAATAGTGATTTTATTTATAAATCTCCAGGGGCTCCAAAAGTCTGGCAGATAGGGGCGGGAGCCAACATGGCCTTTAGAAAAAAGGCCCTTGAAGTTGTTGGTTATTTTGACATCAGGCTGGATGTTGGTGCAGCGGGCTGTAGTGGTGATTCAGAAATATGGTTTAGGATGTTAGCTAACAAGATGAACATTTATTATAATCCCAGGGCAATAGTGTATCATGCACATCGAAGGGGATTAAAGGAACTGCACAAACAACTATTTAATTATATGCGTGGGCATTCCGCTTCTGTTCTCATACAGCATGATCAAAATAAAAAAATAGGCTACAAAAAATACCTGTATTTTGAACTAATGAGGTATTATCTACTTTTACTTAGGAATGGTTTTCCCAAATATAAATTTCGTTATCGCACACTATGGAGTGAATTTAGAGGCGTCAATTCAGGAATACGGTTTTATAGAGAAAATAAAAATAGACCATCAATAGCTCCTTAACCATGCCAGTACCCGACCATTTAGAACAACAATTGGTTTCAGTAATCATTCCCTGTTATAACCACGCAAAGTATCTGGCACAAGCAATTGATAGTGTCTATGCACAGTCTTATCGTTTTTTTGAAGTCATTATGGTCGACGATGGATCTGTTGATAACACTAAAGAAGTATGTGCTACCTTTCCAGATGTGCGCTATGTTTATCAGCAGAATTCGGGGCTTTCCGCAGCCAGGAATACGGGAATTAAACATGCCAAAGGGGAGTATCTTGTTTTTCTCGATGCCGACGATTGGCTCCTGGAGAATGCTTTGGAACGTAATATTGGTTATTTAAAATCTGATATAAATGCTGCGTTTGTGGCTGGAGGCTATCAGTTGTATTATGAGCCTGAAGATAAGACCTGGATCATCCAACAGGAAATCACCAATGACTATTATTGTGAATTGCTGTTAGGGAATTTTATTGGAATGCATGCAGCCGTAATGTACCAACATTGGATATTTGAAAAATTTAGTTTTAATACCTCTTTGCGTTATTGTGAGGATTATGATATGTACCTTCAAATAACAAGATTATTCCCAATTATATATCATAATCAATTAATTGCCGTCTACAGAAAGCACGATGATAATATGTCTGCAAATTATTCCGGAATGATGGATTATGCTTTACGGGTATTGTCTTTTCAGAAGAAGAATCTTAAGAATAGAACTGAAAGGGAATCCTATAAAAAAGGGAAAAATTATTGGACTACTTATTATTCCAGGAAGGTTTATGATAATTTAATGGGTCAACTTTATGCTGGAGAAGTTTCATTTGAAAGGGAGGAGATAAAAACCCTAAAGAAATATGATAAACGCCTTTATAAGAAATTTAGAAACCAGCCTTTTGAAGATTATGAGGGTAAGAGGAAAAATTATAAAAAGATCCCTATGAATGTTCTGAGAAAAATTTTCTATAAAATAAAGAAGAAACCGACAGTCCCTAAAGTGAAAAAAATTGATCTTGGCGATTTCAACCGTACAAGTCCTTTTAGTACCCGGTTTGGATACGACCGCGGGGGACCGTTAGACAGGTATTATATTGAAAACTTTCTGAAAGCATATTCGTCCCAAATTAAGGGCCGGGTATTGGAAATAGGTGATAATGCATATACTTTAGAATTTGGAGGTGATGCAGTTATAAAAAGTGATGTTTTGCATATCGATGAGTCAAACCCTCAGGCGACGTTTATAGGTGACCTTAGCAATGCCCCGCATATTCCATCAGATAGTTTTGATTGCATTGTGCTTACGCAAACCCTACACCTCATTTACGATTTTAAGGCGGTCATTGCCACCTGCCATAGAATCTTAAAACCGGGAGGAACTTTATTAATCACCGTACCAGGTATCAGCCATATTGCACAAGACGGATGGGGTAAATATTGGCTTTGGTCATTTACCGATGCATCTATGCAACGGCTAATGGAAGAGTATTTTCCTTCTAAAAATATTTCAGTAAAAACCTATGGTAATGTTATGGTCGCAAGTGCATTTCTTTATGGGATGGGATTACCAGAAATTAATAAAAAGGATATGGACGTACATGATCCTCATTACCAGGTAATCGTGAGCGTAATGGCTATTAAATAAAACCCGTGGATAATGTGGAGCCGGATGCGAACATATTTTAATCAGCCAGGGTCTAAGGCAGTTGTATTAATGTACCATAGGATATGCTGCCTCAAAACAGATCCCTGGCAATTGGCAGTTAGTCCGGAAAATTTTGAGTCTCAAATAAAAATGCTCAAGAAAAACTTCAACGTATTACCTCTTTGGAGACTTGAAGAGCAATTGCACATCGGTAAAGTGAAGCACAAAAGCGTATATATCACATTTGATGATGCCTATACCGATAATTACATATATGCCAAACCTATTTTAGAGAAGTATAAATGCCCGGCGACTTTTTTCGTACCCTCGCATTTTATAGGAAAGGAACAATTATTTTGGTGGGACGCCTTAGAAGCTATTATCCTTCATTCCCCTAATTTACCAGATCAGTTAACACTGTTGATTGATAATAAGTTACATGATTTTTTTTTGGAGAATGAACGTTTGACAAATGAGGTTAAAGAGAAGCAGGAGGCCTGGAGGTGGTTTAACCCTCCGCCTACCAAACGATGTGAATTGTTCTTAAAAATATGGGAACTTTTAAAACCGATTTCCCACAATATGATTGTGGATGTTATAGATGATTTACAGAAATGGGCCGGATATTCCCCGATTTTAACGGCTGAGAACTATGCTATGACAGATGTACAGCTAAAGGACCTGGCATCTAATACCCTTTTTAGTTACGGCATACATACCCATACTCATCCTGCTCTGGCAAGTTGTTCGGCAGAAAGACAATTTCAGGAAATCGCGGTGAACAAAAAGGTTTTGATTGAACAAAGTTATCCTGTGATTAATGCCATAGCCTATCCTTATGGTAATTATAATGATGTCACTATAAAAGTGGCCTCGCAAAACGGGATGAAGATGGGTTTTAGTACAAAGAGAGAAGTGGTTAATCTCCATTCTATGCCGCTTAGTCTTGGAAGGGTTCAGGTTTACAATACTGATGGATTGGTTTTGAAGAAGGAACTTACGCAATTATTTAATTTAGAATGATCTGCGGTTATTGTGGCTTTAGACTTTACAAGATATTATGTTAAAGGCTTCTTCCTTTGTCAACTCTCGTTGATATACCCATTTTCCCTCGATATGGGGGAATCACTGCAGTAATCCATTTCTGTTTTTGAAAGCATTTTAACATTCTAACGGATAGCCCAGAAATGAGAAATATCGTTGCCTGTATGTGCGAAGTAAGGTGATAAAATCTACTTTTATAGATTGACTGTTCAGGATTGGAGTTTTGCTTCTAGTCATATTTTTTATCCTTCCGTCTTTATCAGCTCTCGCTGATAAAGCCACCTTTACTTGGAAAAGGGAAGGAACCATTCGTGAAAATCACCTGTTTCTAAAAGAAAGCATCTTTTAAAGTTTTCTAAGATGATCCCTGTAAAATGGCAATTATCGACATAGAGTTCTGTAAGGCTTTTAGGGCCTTGTAGGTATTTTTCCAGGTCCGGACTCCGGAATGGCAATTATGCTCCTGAACCTCGTGGGCGTGGGCGAAAGTAGAGTCTATCCGTGGCAAATGGAATAGACCCCACAGTTTCAAAAACCTCGTGAGATCTTGCTCATTTTTTAATTAGAAAAAGGTTTTTACCCTTCCGTCTTTATCAGCTCTCGCTGATAAAGCCACCTTCCCTTAAAACAAGGGAAGGAACCATTCCGACAAAGGAATTTGTTTTTCGAAAATTAACCCCCAGAATTTTAGGATGATGGCTTAAAGATGACAAATATCGGCATGGAGTCTGTAGGGTTTGGGCTCCGTGTAGCTTTAGTATCTTGTTAAAAGGCAATGCCTCTAAATTTACAATTATCGATCTTTACCAGAATTTTGCGTGAGGGATAGGAGCGGCTACCGTGTAGCGCGGATAGCCCGGCCCGAAGGGCACGCCCAAATAAAGAAAATTCCGGAGTTTGGAGCAAAAAAAAGGATCAGCGTTAACTGATCCTTTATAAAGTATGGCAAAAAGCTATTATGCGGCTGGTAAATCGCCTTTTCCTTTAGTTGGTAGCTTAGTACTGCCCATAAGGAATTTATCTACATTGTAAGCGGCTTCACGGCCTTCGGAAATTGCCCAGACTATTAATGATTGTCCTCTGCGCATATCTCCGGCAGCAAATACGTTTGGCACATTTGTTTGGTAACTTTCGTCTCCTTTGATGTTAGTTCTGTTGTCAAGATCCAAACCTAATTGCTCACTTAAAGTCTTCTCAGGTCCTGTAAAACCAAGGGCCAAAAGAACCAGGTCACAAGGCCATTCTTTTTCTGAATTTGGTACTTCCTGAAGTTTGGGTCTTCCATTTTCACCTTTTACCCATTCAATATTTACCGTTTTCAGGGCTTTCAAGTTACCTTCCTTATCTTTTACAAATTCTTTGGTAGAAATACTCCAGTTTCTTTCCACTCCTTCATAATGAGAAGAACTTGTCTTTAAAGTGAAGGGCCAGTAAGGCCACGGATTTTCTATGGTGCGATCTTTTGAAGGCATAGGCATGATTTCAAAGTTGGTCACAGACTTTGCTCCGTGTCGGTTAGAAGTACCAACACAATCAGACCCTGTGTCACCACCACCAATTACGATTACATTTTTTCCTTCGGCATGTAATTTTTCTGTAGGTTCAGCGAGGCCATCTACAACTTCGTTATTGCGCTTTAAAAATTCCATTGCCTGTACAACTCCTTCAGCATCTGAACCTGGAATAGGTAAAGGCCTTTTTTGGGTAGCGCCACCACAAAGTACAATAGCATCAAATTCTTTTAATTTCTCTATTTCGTAGTTTACACCAACATTTGTGTCAGTAAGAAATTTTATGCCTTCTGCTTCAAGAATTTTTAATCTCCTGTCTATTACATGTTTTTCCATTTTAAAATCCGGAATTCCATATCGTAGTAGTCCTCCGACTTTTTTGTCTCTTTCGAAAACTGTAACCGAATGTCCTGCCCGGTTTAACTGCTGTGCGGCAGCTAATCCTGCAGGTCCAGATCCTACAACAGCAACGGTTTTTCCCGTCCTGTGTGTTGGTGGCTCTGGCTTGATCCATCCTTCTTTAAAGCCTCTTTCCGGAATGTATTTCTCAATCATTTCTATGGCAACAGGAGGCTCAATTATTCCCAGTACACATGCAGATTCACAAGGTGCGGGACATAGACGTCCTGTAAACTCCGGGAAATTATTCGTGGAGTGAAGGATTGAATTTGCCCGTTTCCACTCGTTTTTATAAACAGCATCATTAAAATCAGGGATAAGATTCCCTACCGGGCAACCACTGTGGCAAAACGGTATTCCGCAATCCATACAGCGCGCACCCTGTTCATTTAAATCCTCGTTATCAATTTCTTTTGTAAATTCTGTGTAACTTTTTATTCGTTCCGGAACAGCATAAGTTTCCTCTTCGACTCTTTCGTATTCCAAAAACCCTCTTAATTTTCCCATTTCTTAAGCTGTTTTAAGTTCTTGTTCTTTCTTCTCCATTTTCTCTTCTTCAATTTTTTGTAATGCTCTCTTGTATTCTTCAGGCATTACTTTGATGAATTTGCTTTTGTTGTCTTCCCAGTTATCCAGGATTTCTTTGGCGAAATCACTTTCTGTATATCGGTAGTGGTTCTCGATTAGCTCCAGTAGTTCATTCTGATTTTCTTCAGAAGGTTCTTCCAGATTAACCATTTCCATATTAAAGTTGTTTGGGTCCTGAATATTATCGGGATTGTATAAATAAGCAATTCCACCACTCATTCCTGCCGCAAAATTTCTACCTATCCTTCCAAGAATTATAGCTATACCACCAGTCATGTACTCACAACCGTGATCTCCAATTCCTTCAATTACTGCTTTGGCACCAGAGTTTCTTACGCAGAAGCGTTCTCCACCAATTCCGTTAACATAAGCTTCCCCGCCTGTCGCTCCATAAAGTGCAACGTTCCCAATAATGACGTTTTCATTGGATTTGAACGTAGCTTCTCTTGGCTTTCTAACGGAAAGCGTAGCTCCTGAAAGACCTTTTCCGAAATAGTCATTGGTATTTCCAATCACATTAAGCGTTAGACCTTTTGTAGCAAAAGCTCCAAAGCTCTGTCCCGCAGATCCAGTAAAATTAAGTGTGAGTGTGTTCACCGGAAGGCCATTTTCTCCATGAATTTTGGAGATCTCGTTACTCAAAATTGCTCCTGTAGTCCGGTTAATATTGCTAATCGGGAAGTCCAGGCTCATTTTTTCTTTTCGGTAAATTGCCGGATGTGCTTTGTTCAATATCTTAAAGTCGAGCACATTTTCCAGGTTATGATCCTGTTTTTGTGTGCAGTACAGCGGCATATCTTCGTCAATTTTCGGCTTATAAAGAATCTTAGAAAGATCTATTCCCTGAGCCTTATAATGTTCTATAGCCCTGTTCATGTCCAGTTTTTGGCTCTGGCCTACCATTTCGTTAATTGTCCTGAAACCGAAGTCGGCCATGATCTGGCGCAATTCCTGGGCAACGAAATACATAAAGTTAATTACATGCTCCGGAGTTCCTTTAAAGTTTTTCCTTAATTCCGGATCCTGTGTAGCGATACCTACAGGACAGGTATTTAAGTGACAGGCACGCATCATAATACAACCTGAAGCTACCAGAGGAGCTGTGGCAAAACCGAATTCTTCTGCACCAAGAAGACATGCAATCGCAACGTCTCTTCCTGTTTTTAGCTGTCCGTCACATTCTACGGTAATCCTGTTTCTAAGGTTGTTTAGCAATAAAGTTTGCTGTGCTTCGGCAATCCCAAGTTCCCATGGAAGTCCGGCATGTCGTAAGGAAGTCAGAGGTGAAGCTCCTGTTCCTCCGTCATATCCGGAGATAAGAACAACATCTGCCTTGGCTTTCGCAACACCGGCTGCAATAGTACCCACTCCAACTTTTGAAACCAGTTTTACATTTATTCTTGCTTCACGGTTGGCATTTTTCAGGTCAAAAATGAGCTGCGCCAAATCCTCAATAGAGTAAATATCATGGTGAGGAGGAGGCGAAATTAAACCTACGTAAGGTGTGGAATTTCGTGTTTTAGCAATATCAGGATTAACCTTAGGCCCTGGTAGTTGCCCACCTTCACCAGGTTTAGCACCCTGTGCCATTTTTATCTGAATTTCCTGGGCACTGCTCAGGTAATTTATGGAAACTCCAAAACGTCCTGAAGCAACTTGTTTAATAGCACTATTTCTCCAGTTTCCATCAAGATCTTTGTTAAACCTATCTGGATTTTCACCACCTTCACCGGAATTACTCTTTCCTTTCATTCGGTTCATGGCGATCGCCAGGTTCTCATGTGCTTCTTTACTAATAGAACCAAAAGACATTGCACCGGTTTTGAAGCGCTTTACAATCTCTGTCCATGGTTCTACTTCGTCAATAGAAATTGGATTTAAATCTCTGAATTTAAACATTCCCCTTAGGGTCATGAGGTTTTCTGCCTGCTCATTAATAGAAGTGGCATACTCCTCATAGCTTTTAGGATTGTTTTGCTTTACAGCCTGCTGAAGTTTGGCTACGCTGGTTGGATTAAACATATGTCGTTCTCCATTTCTTCTCCAGCGATAATCTCCTCCTATTTCAAGATTCAGACCTACATCTGTATTTGGAGGGTTAAAAGCAGCATCAAATCTCTTCTGAATTTCTTTTTCAACTTCATAAAGTCCGATCCCTTCAATCCTTGTTGGGGTGTTGGTGAAATATTTATTTACGAATTTTTCGTTTAGACCCAGAATTTCAAATATCTGAGAACCACGATAAGAATGCAGCGTTGAAACTCCAATCTTATTCATAATCTTTACAATACCTTTTCCAATAGCTTTATTGAAATTTTGTACTGCTACTTCGGGATCTTCAACCGGAATGGTTTTAGATTCTGAAAGGTTGTAAATAATTTCATTAACCATGTATGGGTTAATAGCACTTGCGCCATAACCAAAAAGAAGTGCAAAATGATGCGGTTCACGAGGTTCTGCAGATTCTATAATAATTCCAAAAGATGATCTTCTTTTGTATTTCTTGAGACTGTGGTGTACAAAAGAACATGCAAGAAGGGAAGGAATAGGTGCCATTTTAGGAGAAACATTCCTATCTGAAAGAATAATTGCATTGCAGCCGTTATCTACAGCAACTTTAATTTCTTCTATAATTTCTTCCAGCCTTTTTTCAAGGCCATTCATTCCTTTTTCTGCTTCATACAAAATAGAAATAGAAACAGTATGAAAGTCGGGATGCTCGATGTACTTGATCTTGTCAAGATCTTCGTTGGATATTACCGGATTTTGAATTCTTAATTTCTTGCAATTTTCCGGAAGGATATCAAAAATATTTCTGTCTGCACCAATAGCCAGGCTTATATCTGTAACAATCTCTTCCCTGATACCGTCCAATGGAGGATTGGTAACCTGGGCGAATAACTGTTTAAAGTAATTAAAAAGCAACTGTGGTTTTTCAGAAAGGACAGCTAATGGTAAATCGGCACCCATAGATCCAATCGCTTCTTTTCCTGCAGTGGCCATTGGAGTAATGATGGTGCTGATATCCTCAAGTGTATACCCGAAAAGTTTCTGTCTTTTAATAAAATCTTCTTTCTCAACAGGAGTTTTGTTGCCTGTGTAGGGAATTTCCGCTAACGGAAGAAGATTTTCATTAAGCCATTTTTTGTAAGGAAGTTTAGAAACGATACTGCTTTTCACTTCCTCATCCCCAAGAATTTTTCCTTCGTTCATATCTACGAGGAACATTCTTCCTGGTTCCAGACGACCATGAAGTTCAACGTTTTCAGGCTTAATATCTATTACTCCTGTTTCAGAAGACATGATAACGTAACCGTCTTTGGTAAGAGTATATCTTGAAGGACGCAATCCATTCCTGTCCAGAAGTGCTCCAATATAATTTCCATCTGTAAACGGAATAGAAGCAGGACCATCCCACGGCTCCATGATACAAGCATTATATTCATAAAATGCCTTTTTGTCTTCAGACATAGAAGGGTTCTTTTCCCATGCTTCAGGAACCATCATCATAATGGCTTCCGGAAGGGATCTACCGGTTTGTAGGAGTAATTCCAGTGCCATATCCATAGAAGCGGAATCTGATTTTCCATCCAGCACTACCGGTGTAATTTCTTTTATGTCATCACCAAAGATTTCACTTTCAAAAAGCTCTTCCCTTGCTTTCATTCGGCTAACGTTCCCACGCAGGGTGTTAATTTCACCGTTGTGACACATATACCTGAACGGCTGGGCCAAATCCCAGGTAGGGAAAGTGTTGGTAGAGAATCGCTGGTGTACCAAAGCAAGCTTGGTTACAAGATCAGGATCGTTTAAATCCTGATAATACCTGTTAATGTCCTGAGGCATTAAAAGCCCCTTGTAAATAATAGTATTGGTAGACATACTGGATAGGTAGAAATATTCTGCCTCTGCCAGTTCAGATTTGTATATTTTGTGTTCTGCAATCTTTCTTGCAGCATAAAGTTTAGAATTGAAAATTTCCGGAGTAATTTCTTCTCCTTTGCCTATAAAGATTTGTTCTACCACAGGCTCAGATAAAGTAGCGATGCTACCCAGGCAACTGCGATCAACCGGTACTTTTCTCCATCCAAGGATGCTTAGACCCTGGCGGGTGATTTCCTTTTCGAAAATTTCTTTACAGATTTTCTGTTGGTTAGCAGATTTTGGAAGGAAAGTCATTCCTACTGCATAAGACTTAAATTCCGGTAACTTAAAATCACAAACTTTTTTGAAGAACTCGTGAGGTATTTCTATAAGAATTCCTGCCCCGTCACCGGTTTTTCCATCTGCGCTTACAGCGCCCCGGTGTTCAAGCCTAATAAGTATGTCAAGGGCTTTGTGTATAATATCATTTGTACGCTTCCCCTTTAAATTACATATAAATCCTGCTCCGCAATTATCGCGCTCAAACTCTGGGGAGTAGAGTCCCTGTTTTTTTGGTGTCATATCCGTCCTTCCTTAAATTAATACTACAAAAATATCTAAATTAGTAAAGAAAATAAAGGGAAGTGACTAAAACAAAATGAGAAATTGATTATTTGGAATTAAATAACGATTAAATGATAATTTGATATTTTATAAAGGTTAGTGTTATTAGATTCTTAAATTCTTCATAATTAATTAGCAAAAAGAAGATCAGCGTATTGTGAAGAAACTTCTGTTCCTTCTGAAGTTGTATTTCCGGGTCCTAAAAATAAAACGCAAGGAATGAAGCCTGTGAAAGGATTACAACAAATACTGAAAGCCGATAATTGGCAAATCTAACACCTAACTTTTGCTGAAGAAAAAAGAACCGCAGAGTACACAAAGAAAACAACTTTGGGCCTTGCGAAACCTTTGCGTTCTTTGCGGTTAATTAAATCGTATTCAGAAATTCAAATTCTGAAGGCCGATAATTGGCAAATTTAGCACCTGATCTTGCCTGTAGAAAAAATAACCGCAGAGATCACGAAGAAAAAACGCAAAGCGGGAATTTTGTTCTTACCTGGATTGTTTTAATCCCGAAGGACACTCCGTGAAATTACAATTTTTTGAATTTCTGAAGTACCCTCGTATATCTGGGTGATCTTTGCGTCACGCATTAATCGTTCTACATGGTATTCTTTTACATAACCGTTTCCTCCATGAACCTGGACAGCTTCTACAGTTACGTCCATTGCTGTTTTAGAAGCAAAAAGCTTAGCCATAGCTCCCGACAGATCGTAGTTATTCCCATTGTCTTTGTCCCATGCAGCTTTCATCACCAGGTGACGGGCAGCTTGTATGCTGGTGTGCATGTCTGCAATCTTAAAGGCAATGGCCTGGTGATTACAAATTTCTGTTCCAAAAGATTTTCTTTGCTGGGAATATTTTTTTGCCAGTTCATATGCTCCCGAAGCAATGCCAAGAGCCTGGGCTGCAATGCCAATTCTTCCACCGGAAAGTGTTTTCATGGCGAACTTAAAGCCGAAACCGTCTTCTCCAATCCTGTTTTCCTTAGGTACTTTCACGTCGTTAAAGTTCAATGAATGCGTGTCGCTTCCTCTAATCCCGAGTTTGTTCTCTTTTGGACCTATTTCAAATCCTTTCGAACCTTTTTCGACTATAAAGGCGTTGATTCCTTTGTGTTTCTTTTCACGATCAGTTTGCGCTATTACAATATAATAATCAGCAGAATTCCCGTTGGTGATCCAGTTTTTTGTTCCGTTGAGAATGTAGTGATCCTCTTTCTCAATAGCAGTTGTTTTCTGAGACGTGGCATCGCTTCCTGCTTCTGGTTCTGAAAGGCAAAATGCGCCAAGTGCTTCTCCGGTAGTCAGTTTTGAAAGATATTTTTCTTTTTGTTCCGGAGATCCAAATGTGTCAAGGCCCCAGCAGACCAGGGAGTTATTAACAGACATGACAACAGAAGCAGAGGCATCTATTTTAGAGATCTCTTCCATGGCCAGCACATATGCTACAGTGTCCATTCCGCCGCCACCATACTCAGGGGAAGCCATCATTCCAAGGAAGCCAAGTTCGCCCATCTTTTTTACCTGTTCTTTTGGAAACTCCTGCTTTTCGTCCCTCTCTATCACCCCGGGTAGTAATTCGGTATTTGCGAAATCGCGCGCTGCGTCACGAATCATGATATGTTCTTCTGTTAATTGGAAATCCATATATAATTTTTTTTAAGAAAAGATCAATTTTAGTACCCAAAGATAACTTTTTGATACTATTTTTCTATTAACATTGGTTATTTTTACGAATATGAAAAAATCCTCTTTTAAATTAATCGGAGTGATGTCTGGTACCTCTTTAGATGGAATTGATATCACCGTTGCGGAATTCCATTTTGATGAAAAGATTGCTTATAAAATTTTAAAAGCCGAAACCATACCTTATGAACATCACTGGAAGATAAAACTTAGTGGAGCCATTAATTCTTCTGAAGCAGATCTTCAAAGTTTAAACCTTGAATATACCACTTATCTTGCAGACGTTCTTAACCAATTTATATACAGGAATAACATAGTAGACCTCGATGCTATTTGCAGTCACGGGCATACTATAAAACATGAACCTCAAAACGGGTATACCCTTCAAATTGGCAATTATCGGCAATTAGCAGCGAACACGGGCCATACCGTTGTTTGCGATTTTAGAGTGCAGGATGTGGAATTGGGCGGCCAGGGTGCGCCTCTCGTACCGATTGGTGACCGATTGCTTTTTCCGGAATTTAATTTTTGTCTGAATCTTGGTGGTTTTGCGAATATTTCTGCGGAAATAAAAAATCAAAGAATTGCTTATGATATTTGTGCGGTAAATACTGTTTTGAATTTTTACGCTCAAAAACTAGATAAGGAATATGATGAAGGTGGTAAAATAGCGGCTTCAGGGGAGTTTAAAGAGAAACTTTTTAATGAGTTGAACCGCCTGCATTTCTATTCTGAAAAACCACCGAAATCGCTCGGGGTAGAATGGGTAAATTCAGAAGTACTTCCGCTTTTAAAGAAATATGAAGAAGATATTCCGTCGTTGCTTCACACGTATAGCAAACATGTGGGTTTTCAAATTTCTGAAGTTGTGAAAAATTCCGAAGGAGTTAAGGTTTTGGTTACAGGAGGAGGAGCGTTTAATGATTTTCTGATCAACGAACTTAAGAGGATTTCCAGTGCCGAATTTGTTATTCCTTCCGAAGAGCTTATTAACTATAAAGAAGCATTAATATTTGCCTTTTTAGGAGCCTTGCGTTTGAGAGGAGAAAATAACGTGCTAAAATCCGTCACCGGAGCAAAAAAAGATCATTCCTCTGGAAGAATATATAATCCATAGAGTAAGATTCGGAATTTATTTAAAAAAAGTAAATTCGGAGTGAATAAAAATTTTGTCAATGAAAGAATTATTAAAGGTTTATGAGAGTAAGGATCCGGAAATCGTTTTTAACTGGAAGGATTCTGAAACAGATGCTGAAGGATGGGTGGTGATTAATTCGTTACGGGGTGGTGCTGCGGGAGGTGGAACCAGAATGCGCCTTGGGCTGGATCTTAATGAGGTTTTATCCCTAGCCAAAACGATGGAGGTGAAATTCACCGTTTCGGGACCTGCTATTGGTGGTGCAAAGTCGGGTATAAACTTTGACCCTAAAGATCCACGTAAAAAAGGAGTACTCGAACGTTGGTATAAAGTGGTTTCGCCGCTTTTAAAAAGCTACTATGGTACCGGAGGCGATTTAAATGTAGATGAAATCCATGAAGTTATTCCAATTACTGAAGATTGCGGGGTTTGGCATCCACAGGAGGGTGTTTTTAATGGCCATTTTCGACCTTCGGAAGCAGATAAGATCAACAGGATAGGTCAATTGCGACAGGGAGTGATCAAAGTTCTTGAAAACGCTCAGTTCTCACCAGATGTTAGCAGGAAATATACGGTTGCAGATATGATTACAGGTTTTGGGGTTGCGGAAGCTGTGAATCATTACTATAAAATATACGGGGGCGATATTTGCCAAAAAAAGGCAGTCGTTCAGGGATTTGGAAATGTAGGTTCTGCGGCGGCTTATTACCTCTCACAAATGGGAGTGAAGATCGTGGGTATTATAGACCGGGAAGGAGGTCTTATAAAAGAAGAGGGGTTTAATTTTGAAGAAATTAAAGAATTGTTTCTTACTAAAGAAGGAAATGTGCTGAGCCATCCTGAACTTATTCCTTTTGAAGAAATGAATGAAAGAATTTGGAATCTGCAAGCTGAAATTTTTGCGCCTTGTGCCGCTTCGAGGCTCATTACTAAAGACCAGATTAGTAATATGATCAATTCCCGGCTGGAAGTAATTTCCTGTGGAGCGAATGTTCCTTTTGCCGATAAAGAAATTTTCTTTGGTCCCATTATGGAATATGCAGACGAGCGCGTAAGCGTGATTCCTGATTTTATTTCCAATTGCGGAATGGCGAGGGTTTTTGCCTATTTTATGGAACGGCGTGTGCAAATGACAGATGAGGCGATTTTTAATGATACCTCTATGACCATAAAAAATGCTATTCAGAATACATTTGACAACAATAGCAGCAGGAAAAACATCAGTAAAACCGCTTTTGAAGTTGCTCTAAAACAATTAGTTTAGAAGAAAAAGCGAACTGTTGACAAGAATTTTTAGTACTCTCTTTTAAAAGATTAGAAGCTGCCTTTAATTTTGCTAAATTTGGCGGCAATTAAATCTCTTTTATCACGTTAATTAAAAAAACCTAATTAAATAGTATGTTAAACTTTTTTCAGCAGGACGGTGTTGCAGATGCAATGCAGGAAGCAGAACCGGTAGTAGAAGAAAAAACCCTTTCGTTATTTGATTTAATGTTTAGCGGAGGTCTTGCAGGTACAGTAATTATTGTAATCCTCTTTGTTCTTCTTTTTGTTGCAGTATATATTTACTTCGAAAGACTTTTTGCAATAAAATCAGCCAGTGAAGTAGATAAAAATTTCATGTTGCAAATAAAAGATAATGTGCTTAACGGGAACATAAAGGCCGCCAAAATGCGCTGTTCCCAGACAGACTCTCCTGTTGCACGACTAACTGAAAAAGGTATCTCCAGAATTGGTAGTCCTTTGGAGGATATTAACACTGCAATTGAAAATGCTGGAAGGCTGGAAGTTTATAAGCTGGAAAAGAACGTAAGTATCCTCGCAACAATTGCAGGAGCAGCTCCTATGATCGGGTTTCTTGGAACTGTAATAGGTATGGTAATTGCTTTTCATGAACTGGCTACAAGTAGCGGACAGGCACAAATGGGAGCTTTGGCAGAGGGTATTTATACCGCGATGACTACCACTGTTGCTGGTCTTATAGTAGGTATTATTGCTTATATAGGTTATAACCACCTGGTGGTTAAAACAGATAAAGTTGTGCACCAGATGGAAGCTACAGCGGTAGACTTCCTGGATCTTTTAAACGAACCTGCTTAATATGAATTTAAGAGGAAGAAATAAAGTTAGTCCCGAGTTTAGCATGAGTTCAATGACAGATATTGTTTTTTTGTTGTTGATATTTTTCATGTTAACCTCTCCGACAATTACGCCCGAGGCACTGGACCTTATCCTTCCAAAAGCAAAAGGGAAGACAACCAGTAAGCAAACGGTGGCGGTAAGTATTACGAAAGACCTTCAGTTTTATATAAATGAAGAAAGGATAAGCCAAAGCACTTTAGAAAGTACATTAAAAGCAAGGCTTTCGGGAGAAGAAAATCCGACTATTATATTGAGGGCAGAAGAAGGTGTTCCAATAGAAAAAGCGGTAAACGTAATGGATATTGCGAATAGAAATAGTTACAAAATAGTACTGGCGGTAAAACCTGAATAAAATGGCAATGTTAAACACAAAACACGAAAAGAAATCCCTGACTATCACGGTGATCCTGCACGTTTTGTTGATATTATTGTTACTTTTCTTCGGATTCACTTACCTGGATCCTCCACCGGAAAACGGCATTGCTATTAATTTTGGTACTTCCGAAGTTGGTTCGGGAACCGAGCAGCCAACAGAGCCGGTGAAATCCGCTCCTCAAACTTCAAGTCCGCAGGTAACTCCTCCGGAACCTGAAATTAAGGAAGAAGTGGTAACTCAGGATATTGAGGAAGCACCGGTAATAGAGGAGAAGAAGAAAAAGATCACTACTCCGGTGGAAACAAAGCCGGTGGAAAAACCAAAGGAAAAGGAGCCGGTAAAACAGCCGGAACCTAAGCCGGACCAGTCTACTACCAATGCGATGAACAGTATCTTCAACGGCCCGGAAAGAAATGGAACTCAAACCGGAGGTGAAGGTAATGATAATGCTGCCGGAGATAAAGGAGATCCTAACGGAGATCCAAATGCGAGCAAGTACTATGGAAGCAGTGCAGGACTGGATGGCGACGGAAATTATCGTCTGGGAGGTAGAAGGGCCGAGAATAAAGCAAAAATCACCCCAGATTGTAATGAGGCAGGAAAGGTTGTGGTGAGAATAGAAGTAGATCGGTCAGGCAGAGTTATTAGTGCAGACCCCGGGAAGCAGGGAACCACCAACAGCCATCCGTGTTTAATGAACCCGGCCAGGGAAGCTGCTTTGGCAACCCGGTTTAACAGTGATCAGGACGCACCTTCTAGACAGGTGGGTACTATTGTATACGATTTCCAATTATCTGAATAAATGAAAGCTTATAGCGAAACTGTGGAATGGATGTTTCGGCAGTTGCCCATGTATCAACGCATAGGGAAAGCTGCTTTTAAAAAGGATCTTACCAATACGCTTAAACTTGCGGATCACTTAGACAACCCTGAAAAAAAAATTAAATCTATTCATGTTGCCGGGACCAATGGAAAAGGTTCCAGCAGCCATATGCTTGCATCAGTTTTTCAGGAAGCAGGCTATAAAGTAGGTCTCTACACTTCACCACATTTAAAGGATTTCCGTGAACGTATTAAGGTTAATGGAAAACTTATAACCCAGGAAGAAGTAGTTCGTTTTATTGAAGAAAATCAGAACTTTTTAGAAGAGAACCAGCTTTCATTTTTTGAAATGACTGTAGGAATGGCTTTTCAATATTTCGCGAGTGAGCAGGTAGATATTGCTATTATTGAGGTCGGTATGGGAGGAAGGCTCGATTCTACAAATATCATAACTCCCGAGATTTCCCTTATCACTAATATCGGCTTAGATCATACTGCTTTTCTTGGAACGACCAGGGCAGAGATCGCTGGTGAGAAGGCTGGAATTATTAAGAAAAACATTCCGGTGGTAATTGGAGAAAAGGATAAAGAGACTCAGCAGGTTTTCCTTTCTGTAGCAGAAGAAAAGCAGTCACAGCTGTTTTTTGCTGAAGATTTTAAATTTTCGAAGTATGAAATAGATTTAAAAGGTAATTATCAGAAAAAGAATTTAAGATCTGTCCTCGCGGTAAATAAGGTTCTTAAGGAGAAGGGGTGGAAGATTCCTGAAGCGGCTGTTTTAAGAGGGCTGTCGCATGTAAAATTAAATACAGGTCTTCGTGGAAGATGGGATATCTTACAGCAAAAGCCGAAGGTGATTCTGGACACTGCACATAATGAAGACGGACTTAAGGTTGTTTTTAATCAACTGAAGAAGGAAAAGTACAACCAGTTACATATAGTCCTGGGAGTTGTTAATGATAAAGACTTAGATAAAGTGCTGCCATTGTTTCCGGAAAGTGCAGTTTTTTACTTTTGTAAGCCAAATGTTCCAAGAGGTCTTGAGGCTAAAATTTTACAAGAAAAAGCAAAGGATTTTTCTCTTGACGGGCGAGTATATAATTCGGTTACAGATGCTTACGAATCCGCTCTGGAGCTGGCTTTAGACGAGGATTTAATATTTGTGGGAGGTAGTAATTTTACTGTCGCAGAAATAATTTAATTTTTTTGAGAAATTGTTTTGGTGAATTAAAAAAGTAGCCTATATTTGCATCCGCAATCAAGAATAAGGGCGCGTAGCTCAGTTGGTTCAGAGCACTTGGTTTACACCCAAGGGGTCAGGGGTTCGAATCCCTTCGCGCCCACAACAAGTAAAGGTTTCCGATTTCGGGAGCCTTTTTTAGTTAAAGTAAGGGTGATTAGCTCAGTTGGTTCAGAGCACTACCTCGACAAGGTAGGGGTCACTGGTTCGAACCCAGTATCACCCACAAGAGAACTACTTAATCCCACAAATTCCAGTTTGTGGGATTTTTTTATTTTCCAAAAATGTTTCTAAGAATTCCATTT
>NZ_JAVRHO010000035.1:0-24840 GCF_031846515.1 Autumnicola lenta | reverse complement strand
TTTTGAAATTAGAAAACAAGTAGGCAATCCGAGTGAGTGTTTGAGGTTTTTAATTACGAAAGGATCAGCGTTTTTTCTTTCGTCTACATAAACCACGTTTATATTCTTATTAAATTTTTTGGCTAAGGTTTTAACCATTCTTGGTTCATCCCAGAAAAGAATAACAAAATCTATTTGATCTTGATATTTTGATGCGAGCTTATTTATTGCAGAAATTTCTCCTTTCCCTTGTATGCACCAGGATGCATAGGTAATAAGGTATACCGGTTTTTTAAAATCGTACAAATGGATAGACTTTTTCCGTAGTGTATAGAAACGAAAATTATCCATGTAAGAATTTTTCAGGCAATTTCTCACGAGTGAGTCGAATAAGAAACGACCGCGGTCATAGTCGTTAAAGCGATAAGCCACCTTAGCCTTTTTCTCATATTTCGGCAAATGCATGGAGAGTGCTTCAGAAAAATAAACCTTATCGCTATTTTCTGACTGAGGGTGGCTGATAAAGCCCGATAATAAAAGAAAAACAAGTAGAAATTTCCTCATGCATTTTGTTTCAGATTCACTGAAAACAAAGGTACTTAAAGGAAAGGGGTGAAGGAAAAATTCTCGATTAAGGGTCTATTTATTAGCCAAAAGACTTAATCACTTAAGAAATATTAAAGGGATCTACAAATGGGTTAAATTTTCTTCATTTGCTGCTTCATCATTTTTATCTGGTCCTTCAGCATACCGTGCGTATCCAGCTTTTTTGCTTCAGCAAGAAGATTAGTAGCTTCTCTTTTTCTTCTTTTGGTCATCGCAATTCCTGCCAGGTTTAGTTTCGCCATTGCAAGGTCCTGTGACATGGAAAGTCCAAGACGGATAGCTTTTTTGAAGTACTTCTCAGCTTGGGTAATATTGGTTTGGGAAACCATTAGTCCGTGCAGATACCAGTAGTATCCCTGCTGTTTTTGAGTTAAAGCACTCTCAGGGTTTTTAATTTTGTCCAGCCATTTTTTTGCGCCTTCAAAATCCTGTTTTCTTAATCTTAAAAAAGCCAGCAGGATCATTTCATTTTTAAAGTAAAGGAATACAAAAATTCCTGAGAGCAGGATAAGCATAATTCCGTTTCCTATATTACCTTCGAAAAATTGCCAGAAGGCGAGAACAATTATAATTCCCGCTAAGACTAGTTTTATATTTTTATTGAACATGTCCCCGTGTTTTTACAGGCGGCAAAGGTAATAAAAACAATTCGAAATTATTTTAAATTTGTATTTGTAAGACTTAAAAAGCTTTGTATATTTGCACGCAGTTTTAAGGACTGCTTTAAAAAAGATTTCACAGAAGATTAAAGATATTCAAAAATGAAAAGAACGTTTCAACCATCTAAGAGAAGAAGAAAAAACAAGCATGGCTTTAGAGAGCGTATGGCAAGTGTAAACGGTAGAAAAGTCCTTGCCAGAAGAAGGGCTAAAGGCAGAAAAAAGTTATCTGTATCTTCTGAGAACCGACACAAACACTAATGAATTTTTTGATATTAAATAATAAAGGTGTTACTTTTTAAGTAACGCCTTTTTTTATACCCAATAGCTTCTTATTTTTATATTCAAAACCTTAGTTAAATGCCAAAGAACAAAAATCTTAAATGTATTTTAATAATAGGCTCAGGTCCTATTGTAATAGGCCAGGCCTGCGAATTTGATTATGCCGGGACACAATCACTACGTTCTTTACGTGATGAAGGGATTGAAACAGTCCTTATCAACTCTAATCCGGCAACAATTATGACCGATCCTTCTGTGGCCGATCATGTTTATCTCAAACCTTTAACTACAAAATCTATTATTGAGATCCTCAAAAAGCATCCTAATATAGATGCAGTTTTACCTACAATGGGAGGACAAACTGCTTTAAATCTTTGTATTGAGGCTGACGAGAAGGGAATCTGGGAAGATTTCGGGATCAAGTTAATAGGTGTGGACATCGATGCAATAAATATTACTGAAGACCGCGAGAAGTTCAAGCAGTTAATGGGAAGAATAGGTGTTCCTGTAGCCCCGGCTAAGACGGTTACCTCTTTTCTGCAAGGGAAAGAAGTTGCACAGGAATTTGGCTTTCCACTGGTAATCCGTGCCTCTTTTACTCTTGGAGGTAGTGGGGCATCTTTTGTGCACAGAGCCGAAGATTTTGATGAAATGCTTACCTACGGTCTGGAAGCTTCTCCAATCCACGAAGTTTTAATCGATAAAGCTTTATTGGGCTGGAAAGAATACGAGCTGGAATTGCTAAGGGATAAAAACGACAACGTTGTTATTATCTGTGCTATAGAAAACATGGATCCTATGGGAATCCATACCGGAGATTCCATTACCGTAGCACCGGCAATGACTTTAAGCGACGTGGCTTACCAGCGCATGCGTGATCTGGCTATCCATATGATGCGAAGCATTGGTGATTTCGCCGGAGGTTGTAATGTACAATTTGCAGTAAGCCCAGATGAAAAAGAAGACATAGTTGCGATAGAAATTAACCCAAGGGTTTCCAGGTCTTCTGCACTTGCTTCTAAGGCCACGGGATATCCTATAGCCAAGATTGCTACAAAACTGGCAATTGGTTATAATCTAAATGAACTGGAAAATCAGATTACCCAGTCTACGTCAGCCTTGTTCGAACCTTCGGTAGATTACGTGATTGTTAAAATACCACGATGGAATTTCGATAAATTCGAAGGTAGTGACCGCACTCTTGGTCTTCAGATGAAATCTGTTGGAGAAGTAATGGCTATCGGTCGTTCTTTCCAGGAGGCCCTGCATAAAGCCACCCAGTCGCTGGAAATAAAAAGAAACGGACTTGGTGCCGATGGAAAAAGCTACACCAAGTACGACGAAATTATAGATAAACTCACTCATCCAAGTTGGGATCGTGTCTTTGTAATTTACGATGCTATCCAGGCGGGAATTCCGCTTAGCAGGATCCATGAGATCACCAAGATCGATATGTGGTTTCTCAAGCAATATGAAGAATTATATGCGTTGGAAGTAGAAATCTCAAAATATACTCTGGATACACTTCCAAGGGATCTTATCCTTGATGCCAAGCAAAAAGGTTTTGCCGACCGGCAGATTGCTTATATGCTGAAGTGTCTGGAAAGTGAAGTTCACAGCAAGCGTGAAGAACTGGGCATTAACCGCGTTTATAAGCTGGTTGATACCTGTGCTGCCGAATTTGAAGCTGCAACTCCATACTACTATTCCACTTTTGAAGCTGATATCGAAACTCCTGATGGTAAGAAATATGTTGCCAACGATAGCGTTTCCACCGATAGAAAGAAAATTGTTGTTCTTGGTTCAGGTCCAAACAGGATAGGCCAGGGAATAGAATTTGATTACAGCTGTGTCCACGGTGTACTTGCCGCGGCAGAGTGTGGTTACGAAACCATCATGATTAACTGTAATCCTGAGACGGTTTCTACAGATTTTGATATTGCAGATAAACTTTATTTTGAACCTGTATTCTGGGAGCATATTTACGACATCATCCGTCATGAAAAGCCGGAAGGTGTGATCGTGCAGCTCGGTGGCCAAACAGCTCTTAAACTTGCTGAAAAACTGGATCGCTATGGAATAAAAATCATGGGAACCAGCTTTAAGGCGCTGGATCTGGCAGAAGATAGGGGTAGTTTTTCCAGGTTATTACAGGAGAATGACATTCCTTATCCGGATTTTGGAACTGCTGAAAATGCAGATGAAGCACTTGCTCTTGCAGATGAGCTGGATTTCCCAATTTTGGTACGCCCGTCTTACGTACTTGGTGGTCAGGGAATGAAAATCGTGATCAACAAGCAGGAACTGGAAGAAGTCGTTGTAGATTTACTTCAAAAGATTCCGAATAACAAACTCTTACTGGATCACTACCTGGACGGCGCGATAGAGGCCGAGGCAGATGCCATTTGCGATGGAGAGGACGTTTACATTATCGGGATTATGGAGCATATAGAACCTTGCGGAATTCATTCCGGGGATTCCAATGCGCTGCTTCCTCCGTTCAATCTTGGAGATCTCGTAATGCAGCAAATTAAAGATCATACCAAAAAGATTGCACTTGCGCTTAACACGGTAGGCCTTATAAACATTCAGTTTGCGATTAAAGACGACCAGGTTTATATCATCGAAGCTAATCCAAGAGCGTCCAGAACGGTGCCTTTTATTGCAAAATCTTATGGAGAACCATATGTGAATTACGCTACTAAAGTGATGCTGGGAGAGAAGAAAGTAAAAGATTTTAACTTTAATCCTAAGCTTGAGGGTTACGCCATCAAGCAACCGGTTTTCTCCTTCAATAAGTTCCATAAAGTGAACAAGCAGCTCGGCCCGGAGATGAAAAGTACCGGCGAAAGCATCCTGTTTATCGACAGTTTAAAAGACGATGCTTTTTACGAGTTGTATTCAAGACGTAAAATGTATTTGACGAAATAAGTTATAGTATTTATTTTTATAAAGGCTGTCTAAATTTTAGGCAGCCTTTTCTTTTTGGACGTTACCCTCCTAAAGTCGGGTCGGGCTTTCCGCTTTTACGCTTCACCACGCTCTCGCGTGGTTGCAGGGTAACCGCTGCAATCCCTAACGCAAAATATTTTTTCAGTGAAGATGCTTACAAAGAACACCACCGAATTGCTTACTTTTAAATTATGAAAGAACTGGTTTTAATTATCGGCGGTACGTATGGTACTTTGGCTGTCTTTTTTGGTGCTTTTGGAGCACACGCTTTAAAGAAAAAACTGAATAACGATCAGCTAAAAAGTTTTGAAACCGGAGTAAAATATCAGATTTATCATGCGCTTATTTTGATCATTTCCGGCGTAATTTTTCCTTTTTTTACGCTTTCACAGCAAATAATGGCCTGGTGTTTCATTATCGGAATTTTGCTCTTCTCCTTCAGCATTTACGGACTCATTCTCAGCGATGCTGCAGGTCGAAAATTGAAGTTTTTAGGACCTGTCACTCCCTTCGGCGGACTTTTACTCATCATCGGGTGGATTCTGTTCACAATCAATAGCGCAAATATAGCTTTATACTTGAATAATTAGTTTCCGTAGAGAGTAGTGAGAAGTTCAGTCAAACAAGTGAATAATCCACCTCAAAACGGTCGATAATTGCAATTTTCGAATTAAAGATTAAGGGTTTAGGTTAAAACAAGATATTCTGCGGAGATCAGCGGTATCGGCGGGAGCATTAAAAATTTGTTGCCATATTTATGACGAAAACCCAAATCGATAATCTGCCTTTTTGAGGTTGACTTCAAGAAGTTATCTAACAATCTAAGCAAAGTTTGAGTTTAAGAATTAAAAGTTTTAAAGCTTTCTCCAAGTTGCTGAATTAGAGAAACGCAATCTCTCTTAAGTTCTGGTAAATTCTTTTTTACAATAACCCAAACTATAGCATTATCAACGCTATCGTAAGCGTGAATCAATCGATTTCTAAATGCAATATCTGTTTGCCGTTTTGAACCGTAATATCCGGTTGTACTTGTTTTTGTTTATTTAGAGCTTCGCCAATTATTGCCAACTTTCTTTCGACGGCACTTTATGTTTTTAGATCTTCTTGATAAAAGTCAAAATCAGGAGTATCGGCTATAAAATCTTCGATCAAATCAGTAGCTCTTAATTCATCAGAGACATACTTCTTGTCTTTTTCCGTCATAGATCAAAATTTTAGTAGCCTCAATATTTTTTCTTAATATGGGATTTTTAAGAGAAGATAGAGTTAACAAATCAACTTTGCGCTGAAAAAATTCTTCCAGTTTTTCCCAGATAGCCAGGAGTTTTTCTCCTCTTTCTAAAGGATCACTTTCTTCAATTTCGATCAATAAATCTATATCACTTAAATTTTTATCAAATTGATCTGTTGTAGCAGAACCAAAAGCATACAGATTTTTCACATTATGTAATTTGCATAACGAGGTAAAATCAATCATTTTAGCATGTATCCTATCCTGGATTTTCATAAAACTAATATAATCATTTTCTTCTTGATTAAAACTATTCACTTTTGGAACGGACATTAGCCGCTGAAATTGCTGTCGATTGATAATTGCCATTTTTAACACTGCTCCAAAGAGGAGAGAGGAAAGAAGGCGAGAAAAAGATCGCTACTTCGTACCTCGTATTTATAACTTTGTATTTCCAGAGGTCGATAATTGCCATTTTGGAGCACTCATTTTGAAATTGAGCCAGGAAGTAGGAGACAGGAATCAGGAGAATCACTGAAAGAAGTTCTGCGGAAGCATTTAGAAAATTTTCGTGAATTCGTGGTGAAACTACAGGTCGATAATTGCCATTTTCAGCACTACTCTTTAAAACTAAAGAGCAAAGGCCTACCAACTAAAGACTACCGATTACGAACTATTTCATCTTCATTAGCAATTACTTTCTTTTGGTAATTTTCAGCGAAATAGGCAATAGCAAGTAACTGCAGGGAATGGTAAAGCATTATTGGTAAAAGCAGAAGACCGGTACTCGCAGCACTTCCGAAGATGACTTTCACCATAACAGAACCGTGTACGAGCGATTTTTTTGTTCCGCAGAATTGAGTAGCAATTTTATCTTTGAGATCAAATCCCAGTACATTGCACAGAAGGCTAAGTCCAAAGTAAATAGTAAAGAAAAGCAGCACCACAATTCCGAATAATTTCAAGAGATCCAGTGGGCTAACAGCATTAAAGATATTGGAAGTAAAGGAGTTGCTGAAACTGGAATAAATAATCAGGATAATGGTGGTTTTATCAATGAATCCCAATTTTTTGCCATGTTTCCTGGCAAAATCACCTATAAACTTCTGAAAAAACAAACCTAAAATTAAAGGCAGGACAATTTGTAAAAAGAGCTTGATAATCACATCCTCAAATTCAAAATTGATAGTATTTTGAAGTAAAATTCCAAGCCATAACGGAGTTGCGAAAATCCCAATTAATCCCGAGAGACTCGCGTTAAAAATGGCTGTTGGTAAATTTCCCTGAGCAATGGCCACCATCACCACAGATGAGGAAACGGTAGAGGGTAGGGTAGCAAAGAAAAAAATCGCAATCCATATTTCAGAATCTATTCCTTCTTTGAACAACGGAATAAATAGCAGCGCCAATAATGGAAAAACTACGAAAGTTGTAAGCTGGATGACAATATGGGATTTGTAATTTAGCAGCCCAAGTTTAAATTCTGCCGGTGAAAGTTTAAGCCCGTAAAAGAAGAATATAAAACCTATTCCAATATCGGTAATTGTCTTTAAGGGAAGGATTTCATTGCCTTGCGGAATAAAATAAGCCACGATAATGGCTAGAAAAATGGCAGCTATAAATCCATTAAACTTCAAATTATCTTTCGATTTTCACGTTTTCCAGCTCCTGGATATGAAGGTACTCTTCAGAAATAAAATCGGTGTCATGAAATTCCTGCTTCCGGTTTCTCTTCA
Source organism: Autumnicola lenta (assembly GCF_031846515.1). Lineage (NCBI taxonomy): Bacteria > Pseudomonadati > Bacteroidota > Flavobacteriia > Flavobacteriales > Flavobacteriaceae > Autumnicola > Autumnicola lenta. The sequence continues at coordinate 17,395 of NZ_JAVRHO010000035.1, read as the reverse complement.
TGGCAATTCGTTTAAGACTTTTGGCAAACCGCCGTATATCATTATCGGTTTTAAGGATTAATCCGGGAACGGGTAAAGATTTTCCATCGCTGTCTTTTGCGACCATCGTAAATGTTGAGGAATTACAATGTTTAATTTCGCCGGACTGGATATTTTCGGCTTCCACACGAATCCCGATAACCATAGAACTTCTCCCTACATAATTTACGGAGGCTTTCATCGTAACAAGTTCCCCAATCTCAATTGGTCTTAGAAAATCCACGGTGTCCACACTGGCAGTAACGCAATAAGCCCTTGAGTGTTTGGAGGCGCAGGCAAAGGCAATCTGGTCCAGGAGGGAGAGCACATAACCACCGTGTATTTTACCGTTAAAGTTGGAATGGGAGGGAAGCATAAGTTCTGTCATAATCACTTCCGATTCTTTAATTTCTTTAAATGTCATAGTTATCGATCTCTAAAATGTGGAGATTCTGCTTCTCTCACTTCGGTTATATAATATTTTGTATCACCCCAAAAGAAAAAAGTGGCATAGCGTTCTATATAAGATACCCGCACATAATTTCCTTCGTTTTCCTGCAACTGCTCAATTACTTCCGGATTGTTGTCCAATACCGAAAACTGGAAAATCTGGGCACCACTTATTCCCTGGCTTATCTCACCTTCCCAGGTTTTTGAAATAACTCCTTTTTTACTGAATTTGATGAGTTCGCCACTCCGTGTTCCTTCGCTGTAAGGCACAAAATAGACGAACGCAAAATACGCAATAAATAAAACGAGGATAGTTCCTAATATTAGAAAGAGTGTTTTTTTCATTTTTAAATTGCTTTATAGAAGCTTCAATTTTTTATCTGGTTTAATTCTCTTATATCATTCTGTTCCTCATCGCGCTCAAGATGCGCTTCATCAAGCCATTTTGAAGAGATTTTTTGCTTGGGAGAAATGCCCAGGCTTTCCAGTTTGTCAATGTCTTTTATTAAATTCTGTTGCCCCGTAAGCTTTTTCATTGCTGAATCGTAAGCAGAGGATGTAGATTTTATTCGGTTTCCAACTACTTCCAGCTCATCAATCAGGATTTTGAATTTATGGTATAAAGAAGCAGCATGATTAGCAATTTCAACAGCGTTTTGCTGCTGTTTCTCGTTACTCCAGATGGTGTCGATGGTTCTGAGCGTGGAAAGCAACGTGGTAGGGCTCACCAGTAAAATGTTCTTTTGAAAGGCAGTGTAAAAAAAGCCATTATCGCACTCCTGTGCGAGGTACAACGCGGGTTCTACAGGAACAAACATTAATACAAAATCCGGCGAGTCGCTTCCATGCAAATCCTCATATTTTTTAGAACTTAACTGTAAAATATGGTTTTGCAGTGACTTAAGATGATCTTTTAAATGCCGGGCTTTGGAGATTTCATTTTCCTCGTTCACATATTTTTCATAAGCCGATAAAGACACTTTTGAATCGATGACCATTCTCTTATCATTCGGTAAATGAATTACCACATCGGGCAGTACTTTATTGCCGTTTTCATCCTCATAAGCCTTCTGAATAAAATATTCCCGGTCTTTTTGAAGTCCGGATTTTTCCAGAACCCGTTCCAGAATTAATTCTCCCCAGTTACCCTGCGTTTTACTTTCGCCTTTTAAGGCTTTGGTGAGGTTATTGGCTTCCTCGCTTATTTTCAGGTTTTGCTCATTGAGATCCTTAAGTTGTTTCCCCAACTCGGCATGCCTGGAAATAAAATCGGTGTTGTTTTGGTTTACTTTTTCTTCAAAAGTTTTAATTTTTTCCTGAAGCGGATTTAATATATTCTGAATATTCTCTTTGTTGAGACTGGTAAATTTCTCAGATTTTTGATCCAAAATTTTATTTGCCAGATTTTCAAATTCCTTCTGAAATTTCTCCTGAAGTTGTTCTACTTCGGCTTTTTGTTCTGTATTTCGGTGCTGAAGGTTTTCAAATTCTGAATTCCGGCGGGTAAGTTCTGTGCTTAAAAAATCTTTCTCTCTACGAATTTCTTCCCGCTCATTTTCGAGCTTTTCTATTTGCTTCAGGTGTAAAGCTTTTGTCTCAGACAACTCACTCTTATAATCAACAAGATTATTCTGTATCTGACTTTTAGCATCTTCCACCTTCAGTAAAAGCTGATCTATCTTTTCCTGAAGAAGGATCTTTTCCGTTCTGCTTTTTAGGCGCGCAATCAGGTTTCCAAGGAAAATCCCCAGTACCAAAGCGACCATAAAAATTATAGAGAAAAGAAGATATTCGTTCATCCAGGGAAAACTATTTCTTTCCAAAGATAATTAAATGTCTTTATCAGGATAATTTCGGCTGACTTAAATTCTTTAGGTTTTGATCTTAAAAGAAGAAGTGTCTTCATCAAAAAGTATAATGTCTGAAGGAAAGATTTCAGAAAAAGCGCCCGTTTTCAAAAGTTCCTGCGGAGTTCCCATGTGAATATGATCCTTCTGCATCAAAATAATTTTATCACAGAGCTGGATTGCAAGATTAATCTCGTGCGAAGCAAAAACAATTGCTTTTTTCGTTTTCCGGGTAAGATCCTTTAGCAATTTAAGAACATAGGCTTTGTGGTAGAGGTCGAGATGGGTGGTAGGTTCATCCAGGATAACCAGCGGCGTATTTTGAGCAATGGCGCGGGCTATTAAAACTTTTTGCATCTGTCCGTCACTCAGTTCATAGCATTTTTTCTCCTGGATTGCTTCTATATTCACCACCTTCAGCGCCTTTACAATTTGCCTGAGATCGTTTTTGCTTAAACGTCCAATCCAATTGGTGTACGGCTGCCTTCCCAGTGCTACCAATTCAAAAACACTCAGGTTTTTCGATACAGGTTGTTCAGTAAAAACCAGACTGATTAGCGAGGCCATAGCGAGGGCTTCAATTTTACCAATTTCGGTATTCTTTACAAGAACTTTTCCCGAAAGCGGCTGCTGAATTCCGCTTAGCGTCCGTAGCAGTGTTGATTTTCCCACTCCGTTAATTCCAATAACCGCCACGAGTTCCCCTTCGTTTACTTCAATATTAATATTTGAAGCAATCAGGTTTTCCTGATCTTTCTTTTTATAACCAATTCTTAGAGCTTCAGTTCTTAGAATGCTATGAGAGTTTTTTTCTTTCAAAACAGGAATCTTCTTTTTCTTACCAGCAACCAAATCACCACAGGTGCTCCAATTAAGGAGGTGATTGCATTAATGGGTAAAGTAAATTCATTTCCGGGCATTTGTGCAGCAATATCACAGATTAACATTAGAGCACCCCCCCCCAGAATGACCGCCGGCACCAGGATACTGTGATTATTTACGGGCATGATCTGACGAATTAAATGTGGTACAGCGAGTCCCACAAAAGCAATAGGACCGGCAAAGGCTGTTATACTTCCTGCGAGCAAACTGGTAGCCAGAATTATTTTCAGCCTGTTTTTCTGAATACTCATTCCCAAAGTTCTGGCATATTGTTCTCCCAGGAGCAGCGTATTCAGGTTTTTTATACATGAAATTGCAATCAGGATTCCCACGAGCCAGAAAATTGTCAAAATAGAGACTTCATCCCAGGAAAGGTTGCCCAGGCTTCCAAAAGACCAGAAAATGTACTGCTGCAACTGTGCCGCCGGGGTAAAATAAGAAAGTACGCTTACAACAGCCGCTGTCAGGCTTGCGAACATTAATCCTATAATTAAGATTGCCATTGTATCCCGAAGGCGTATTGACGCTAGCATTACCGCCATTAGGACCAAAAGACTTCCAAGACTGGAAGCAATTACTAAGCTCCATTTTGAGAGAAAAAGAGCAGCAAAAGTTCCTCCAAACAAAGAAGCCCCCATTATTACTACAGCAACGCCCAGGCTTGCACCACTGCTAAGGCCAAGTACATAAGGCCCGGCGAGCGGATTTCTAAAGAGGGTTTGCATAAGTAGGCCGCTAATTGCTAAGCCGGAGCCGGTAATTACGGCGGTAATTGCTTTTGGCAGGCGATATTCCAGTACAATATACCTGTAGGTTTCGCGCGAAACTTCACCGTTGAAAATAGAGGCGAAAATATCTTTCAGCGGAATTTTTACAGAGCCTAATCCAATATTTAACAGTACAAGCATTAAGACTCCCAGGAAAAGGAGAAAAATTAAAAAAAAGTATTTGCCGGAATTATTCAATTGAATTTTTTAAGATTTTTCTATTGCTGCGAGCCTGACTCCGCCAAAGCTTTATAAAAAGTACGCTCATGTTCAGGTAACAAATCTGGATGAAAAATAGAAATCAGGTCTTTTAAAACAAGATCGGGACGCTGTGGGCCAAGTTCAAAATAGACCACTCCGCCGGTTTCTCCTTTAACCAAACTTACGCTGTAAACGTTCTTATCCTGTACCGCCTTAAACTGCCGATAATGTTCTGAAGCCGAAAAAAGCTGTTCGTAAGAAGTAAACTGTCCGGCACTAATCCAAAAATCTGCGTCCTGATGGTCTGCAAGAACGCTTTCAAAAGATAAAGACATGCTGCCATTACCGTCACTTTCAGCATAGGCATATTGTGCATTGGCATCTTCTATAAATGTTGCCTGCCACGAATTTCCGTAAGGCATGTACCACTGATCCTTATACATCGAGCCGGCAATCACTTTTGGCTGCTTTTCTGCTGTTTTTGCGAGTTCTTTTGCTTCAGCATAACCGGCAGAAATCTGATCAAAAATAATTTTTGATTCTTCACTCTTATTGTAAAAAGCACCAAAGAACTTTATCCATTCTGCTTTACCTAAAGGAGTTTCTTCTGTCCAGTCGCCATTGTAAACTACGGGGATTCCGGTTTTTTGAATGGTTTCAAAGGTCTTGTTATTTGCGTCTATACTAAAACCTATTACGACATCGGGCTCAAGATCTATTAAAATTTCGGTATTTAAATTTTCGTTTTTCCCCAGCTCTTTTACCGCTCTGTCATTAATAAGTTCACGCATTCTCACTGAAGAAATAAAATCCAGTCCTGGAAAACCTTTAAGGGTTTTTTCTTCCTCCAGAGCTTCCAGTGCGGGAATATGGGTGGTAGAAGTAACCACTACTTTCTCTACCGGAATTTCTACTTTTTGGTCGTACTCAATTTCTTCAGGGATAGCTGCATCTTCTTCAGCTAATAAGTATTTGAAACTTTCTTCAGCGTTTGGCCAGGGACTTTTCACTTCAATTATTGAATAATTCCCGAACGTTTCAATCTCAAAACCCGTGGCATGAGAAATCTCAACTTGCTTACCTTGTGATAATTGCCTTTTTTCTGACTGCTCTTCAGAATTTTTACATGCGGTAAAAATCAGGAGGATTAAAAGGGAGTGTATTTTTTTCAAAAGAAACATTTTAGATTTTCAAAAGTAAGATTATTAAAAATTTATGCGGTCAACAAATCTAAATGTTTATTTTCGCAGTGAAATTTTTTGGTTTGATGCTGTTTTTTTCAGTATCGATTAAAAGGGAATCAGGTGAAGTTAGAAATAAGAAATTAGAAGGTAGAAGTAAAGGTTTATTACTGCGTACTTTCCACTTCTTACCTCAAACTTCAAATAAGCCTGAGCTGTTCCCGCAACTGTAAGCTAAATCCCAATATGGGATGCTTGTTGTTATCACTTCTAAAATACCACTGTTCCTTGTTGGAATGGGAAGGTAAACAACAAGACGCAAGCCAGGAGACCTGCCAAAATTCAACTATAAATTCGAGACTTTCGGGATAAGAGTCAGAGGCAGATGAAAAATTATAAATTCTTAATTCTATTTCTTGTTTTGTGGGTCGCTTTACCGGCGCATGCTCAAAGAGATTCCACTACCCAACTGGATGAGGTTTTGATCAGTGACGTGAAGCTTTATAAAAATTCGCGTGCACAGGTTGTCTCGGTGTTAAGCGACTCGATAATTGCCAAAAATGAACCCTCTCTTAATTCACTGCTTAAATTTAACACTCCAATCTATTTCAAGGAAAATGGTAACGGAATGGTTTCCTCCCCTTCCTTCAGAGGTACTACTGCTTCTCAAACTGCAGTTGTTTGGAACGGAATAAACATAAATTCCCAGTTTAACGGCCAAACCGACTTTAATACGGTCAATACTTCAGCTTATGATAACATCGCAGTGCGTGCCGGGGGTGGAAGTGTGCTTTACGGAAGCGGCGCCATCGGCGGTAGCGTCCATTTAAACAACCGTTTTTCTTTTGATGGCGAATTTAAAAACAGGTTAGGCGTCGAAATTGGCAGTTTTGAGACTCATATTGTCAACTATTCCACTGAATTTTCTTCTGAGAAAACAAGCGTGTATGCTAATTTTTCAGGAATTGAATCTGAAAATGATTACAAATACCTGGGCACAGAAAGTCGAAACGAAAACGGTGATTTTTACAACCTGAGTGTGAGTGCCGGAATTGCGCATTGGCTAAATGAGAAAAATATACTCCGGTTTTACACAGATTATTATCATGGGGAGCGGGCTTTTTCCGGCACTTTAAATGCACCTTCCAGGAGTAAGTATGATGATATAAACAGTAGAAATCTGCTAGAATGGAAAGGCTTTTACAATGCTTTTACTTCTTCGTTAAAATTGGCTTTTCTGGATGAGAATTACAAATATTTTGAAAACCGCAATCGTGACGATTTCACCTTTGGGCATGCGCAGACTTATATCGCAAAGTATGACCTGACTTATGAATTGAATCCCGACATGACTGTTCACGGGATTGCTGATTACAGAAATACCGACGGAAAAGGATCTGACGTGGGAGAAAATGTGAGAAATATTGCAGCCTTTGCTATTCTGTTTAACCACAATTTCGAAAAATTCTTTTACGAATTGAGCGCCAGGAAAGAAATTACCGACACCTATGAATCTCCGTTGTTATATTCGCTTAGCACAGGCTATTCTGTTACTCCGTTTTACGACCTCACTTTCAATTTTTCGAGAAATTTCAGGATTCCTACTTACAATGATCTCTTTTGGAGCAGTGGAGGAAACTCAGATCTGGATCCCGAAACTTCTTTTCAGGGGGAGCTGGGGCAAAAATTTCATTTCAGCAATCTGGAGTTGGGTGTTGTCGCCTACCTCATGAAAATTGAAAATTTACTGCGATGGATACCAGATGACCGCGGGTTATGGCGACCTGAAAATACAGAAAATGTAAAAAGTTACGGACTGGAATTCCGTGGAAAATATAATAAGAGCTATAAAAATCATGATTTTATTCTGAATGCAAATTACAGTTACACCAAAACCAATGATGAAATAAAAGACAAGGAACTTATTTATACTCCCAATCATAAAGCCACCGGCTCATTGGGATATTCCGTGAAAAAGTTCTCCTTTTTTTATCAGTTTTTGTACAACGGCAGTATTTATACCTCTTCAGATAATAATTATGAGCTGGAAGGTTATACGGTCTCCAACGCCGGAATTGGTTACAGTTTTGGTAGAAATGATTTTGTAAATCTCGGGCTGGAAGTGCGCAACATTTACAATAAAGCATATCAAAGTTTACCGTCCAGGCCAATGCCGGGGCGTTCAATTAATAGTTCACTAACCATTAAATTTTAACTATGAAAATCAACAAATTTTTATTTACGACTTTAGCAGCCATTACATTTTTTACATCTTGTGAAAGCGATGATGATTTTATGATTGACCAGGAGGAGCAGGAAGAGGAAATTATAGATCCTGAACCAGAGGAGGAAGAAGAGCCCGTCGAAGAAGAAGAGGAAGAACCGGCAGGAGCATATGCCAACGGTGTGTTTATTTTAAATGAAGGGAATTTTGGAGCAGGAAACAGTACTGTTTCTTTTCTGAATGCGGAAATGGATGGTGTTACAAATAATATTTATGCAGAAGTTAATTCTGACGCGTTATTAGGAGATACCGGGCAGAGCATTGCCTTTTACGAAGAATATGCATTTATTGTAATGAACGTTTCCAACACTATTGAAGTTGTGAACAAAAATACTTTTGAGAGTGTAGCAACAATTTCTGAAGGCCTTCAAAATCCTCGATATATAGCATTTGCTAACGGCAACGCATATGTTACCAATTGGGGAGATGGCAGTAATGCTGAAGATGATTACATAGCCGTTATTAATACTGAATCTTTTGAAGTTACAGAAAATATTGCTGTGGTTGAAGGTCCTGAAGCGATTGTGGAAAACGAAGGTAATTTATATGTTGCCCACTTGGGAGGATACTCTTTTAATGACAAAATTTCTGTTATTAGTGCTACAGATAATACTGTTTCTGAAACAATTACGGTAGGGGATAGACCAAATTCACTTGAAATTGAAGATGGTTTCCTTTGGATAAGCACTGGTGGTCTTCCTTCTTATGCTGAAGCGGAAACTGCAGGTAAAATTGTAAAAGTAGATTTAATCTCCAACGAAGTAGTAGCAGAAATGGAGTTTACCAGCACTACAGATCATCCCGGGAATTTGGATATTGAAGATGATATTGTTTATTATACTTTGGGAAAAACAGTTTACTCCTTCAGCGAAGATGCCACTGCATTACCAGAAACTGCTTTTGCTGAATTATCTGATGTGGCGTCCTTATACGGTTTTGAAGTTGAAGGCGGAGTTATTTATGCAGCTTCGGCTAATGCAGATTTTACAGGTAATGGCGATCTTTATCTCTACAGTACAACCGATGGGAGTTTATTAGACTCTTTTGAAGTAGGTATAAATCCTAGCGGAGTTTACTTCAACGACTAAAATTGGCGATTTTCGTCCTGATAGTGCACAAGGCCCTGCGAAATTCGCGGGGCTTCTTGTTTCTAAACATTTATATGAAAGGGAAAGTCTGACTCTTCGACAGAAGTTTTCAGTATTAAAACTTGCAGAGAATGTTTTAAAACTGCGTTTTCTCTCGTAAAATTTTGTTTATTTTGAACATAGAAAAAGCAGCTAATATTGTCCCGGATTTTGCGGCTGATTCATAGAATATCTACTGTTAAAACTTAACCGAATATGAAGATTGGAAAATTGCTTTTATGTAGCTTTTGTAGTGTGCTTTTGTTGTTCTCGTGTAGTGATGATGACGATATTGCTCCTGAATTTGAACCTGAGGGGGAGTATATCAATGGATTTTTTGTTCTGAACGAAGGTCTGGACACTACAGGAACAGTAACCTATATTAGTAAGAACCTACAGAAGGTAGAACAGCATATTTTTAATACCGTAAATTCAGAAGACACTATAGGTTTTGCTCCCCGGTCTATGTTTTTTGATGATCAAAACGCATATATCATTTCCAGGGATACCAGTTTGATCACAGTAATGGACAGGTATTCTTTTGAATTGGTAGGAAGGATAGGCAGCGCACTGTCTAATCCCATGTATGGTATTGTTCAAAATGGAAAGGCATACGTGACTAACCTCGGTAATCGCGATTCAAATGAAGATGATTTTCTCGCTGTAATAAATACTGCAAACCTTCAAATTGAAAAGAAAATAGTTGTTGGTGATTACGCCGAATATATTACTGAAGATTCCGGACTGCTTTACATCAAAAACGTAGTTTCTGATTCCGGAAGTAAAATCAGCGTTTTTGATCCAACTTCAGATTCTATTATTAGGACTATTACTGCAAAACGGGGTTATAACTCTTTTGAGATTTTAGGAAATACAATTTATGTCATATCCGCTGGTGGTTTGCAAAAAATAGATAAAGCTACGGGCGCAGTACGTTCTGAAACTATTTTTTCTACCATTCATGCCGGTGCTTCAAATATAGATATCGAAGATGAGACTGTCTATTTTACAGCAGGAACTTCGGTCTACACACTACCTTTAGTTACTACAGAAGGACCGGGAGAAGCAATTTTGAGCTACCAAAGTAACTCTGAAAACGGAACTATGTCGGCTTTTGAGGTAAAAAACGACCGGATTTTTATAGCCGATGGAGGAGATCTTAATTCAGAAGGATTTATAGAAGTTTATACTATGGAAGGAGAATTTGTACAGCAAATTCCGGTTGGGGTAAAGCCGAATGGTTTCTATTTTAATGAATAAACATATTTTTCGCTGAAAAAATTGAAAATAAAAAAGAGGCTGTCTAAAAACTCCAATTTTCGTCCTTTAAAAGTTCCTGGTTAATAACTTAAACTTTAGACGAAGGGAACCTGTAGACAGCCTCTTCTTAAACAATATTTTGATTAATTAATCTATAAATAATTGTTTTGCTAAAGAAGGTGGCACCTCGTCGATATACATTCTCTGGTAATCCAGCTCATTATGTCCAGATTCACTAAACTCTCTAAAGTTGTGATTCCTTTCGGGATAAAACCTTCTGGTTCCAGTAATAAGATCCAAAGTTGCGGAAAGAAGAGGGTCTGAAGGTTCTCCTAAAACACCAAGGTTCCAAAGATTTTCTTCAATAGCGACGTCTGGAATTATCCCGTTGTAAGGGACAGAAACATCTTTTGAATTTACAGATTCCAAAACCAGTGGCTGGATTGCATAGGTATGATCTGGATTAGCATTTTCACGATCAAAGTCCGGACTATCGTACAACGTGACTGAAGCCTGGGATTTTCCGGTTGTGGTATCTCCAACTTTTTGAACATCTATATAAGGATCCAGCCCATTAATTATTAATTCACTCGCTGAGGCCGAAGAAGATGAGGTAATCACGTACAAATCGGTAAGGTTAAGACTGTTTATACGTTCCCCATCATCTACGGTTTCTGTAAACCTGTTGTAAAGGCGATCAGGATAGGCGGTTTCTATTAAATTCTGATATTCTTGGTTCCATTGTTCTTTTGCAAATATTTCTCCTGTAAACTGGCCGGTAATCATACTTGCCATTCTGGTTGCCGAGCTCACTCGACCACCTCCGTTGTACCGAAGGTCCAGAATCAATTTCGTAGCTCCTTCAGCTTCTAACTGGCTAAAAGCTGCATTCAGTTCATCATCAAAGTCGGCTACAAAACTATTATACATGATATATCCAACTTTCATCCCTTGAACATCCAGGGTTTTTGTGATAAGGATGGGGTTTTCAGTAAGCACCTCATTTGTAAGGGTGACAGTTTCAGAAGTTTCAGAAATGGTATTATCCTCAATAGAAGCCAAATGATAAGTTACCTGGTCACTGGCTAATAAAGTGCTGTAGTTATCTATAGTTATTGTTTCTCCATTAACTCGGGTGAAAAGATCACCTCTTTTAATCCCTTGACCATCTGCATTACTATTTGGAATAATATAACGTACAACGCCAAATAAATCATCAGAATTAGAAAATCTATAGAGTCTGTAATCTACTCCGGTAGTTGTTGCAATTCCACTAAAACTGTTTTCGAGAGCTATATAATCATCTGTGATATAACTAAAACGATCCTGTGGAGCAAGAAGACCATCATAAAAAAGATCTTGTGGTGTCGCAAAACTCGCAAGAAACTCATCACGCTCTGTTCTATGAGCAAAATGATCATTAGCCAGCTCGGGTACGTCGCTTTTGTAAAGATAATATTCATTCAATCCCCTGTAAACGAAACGTTCGACATCCAAATTTTCAGGATCTACTGTAACAGAATCATCTATCACATCATTATCGTCCTTAGCACAGGAAGTAAGTAGGGTTCCACTAAAAATAAGGAGCAAAAACAATTTGTTTATTTTCATATGTTTATTATTAATACTATTTCAAGAATTTAAAAGTAAGGACAATCCCTTGAAATCAAAATTTTCTTGTAACAAAAGTAATTCCTATTCGTCGTAATGATGTAAGGGTTCTTACAACGACCAAAAAGCTAATGACACAACAAGACTTCCTTAGTAAAATTAATCCTTCGAGGGACAAAATGTACAGATTGGCATTAAGGCTGCTGGTCTCTAAAGAAGCAGCAGAGGATGCCACCCAGGAAGTAATGATGAAACTATGGGATCGCAAACAGAAGATCAAGGAGTATGCCAATGTAGAGGCTTATGCAATGACGGTAACAAAAAATTACTGTCTGGACCAGTTAAAGTTAAAATATAATAATAACCTGAGGATTGTTCATCAAAATTATGAGAGCAATTCAATTTCTCTTCAGAAGGAAATGGAAGTCAGGGATGAACTCTCCTGGGTGGAGAGAATCATAAAAGATCTTCCTGAGCAACAACAAATAATATTTCAGCTTAGGGATGTAGAGCAATATGAATTTGAAGAAATTTCGGAAATCGTCGGAATGGAATGTACAGCAATTAGAGTTGCATTATCCAGGGCAAGAAAAAAAATAAGGGAAAGTTTAACGAAGAAACATGACTATGGAGTTAAGAGAAGTTGAAAGATTAATAGAGCAATATGAGGAGGGGAATACTTCCCTTGCAGAGGAAAAGAAGTTGAGCGAATATTTTAGTACGCACACAGTTCCTTCTCATCTGGAACCCTACCGCATAATCTTTGGCTACACAGCGGAAGTCAAAAAGGAGACCTACCAGGGGAAAAAGCCTATTGGGACACCACAAAAGAATTATACCTGGATGGCAATTGCAGCCACCATTGTGCTTGCTCTGGGACTTTTTGTTTATCAGAATAACCCTTCTTATAATGCAGGCGGTGAAAATAATGACATCGTAATGACAGCAGAGCAGGAAGAAGCTTACCTGCAGGCGAAACGAACACTTTTGCTTGTTTCAGAATACATGAACGACGGGAAAGAAGAGCTTGTACACTTAAAAGAAATTAATAGCGCGAATAAATTTATCAATCTAAAACAATAAAAACAATGAAAGCAATTATCTTTTTAATAGTATCGACATTAAACTTCGTCTGTGGTAATGCACAGTCTTTTGAAAAGTACGACGGAATGAAAGGAGTCGATGGCGTGGTAATGACCAGCAAAATGTTTAAGATGCTGGCAGATCTGGATCTTAGTGACAGTGATCCCGAAGCTCAACAATACCTTAGATTAATTGAAAATCTAAATGAAATAAAAATGTTTACCACCAAAGATGGTAACGTTAGATCACAGATGAACAACGACGTGACTGCGTATCTTAAAAAAGGTTCCCTTGAACAGTTAATGAGAGTTACAGAAGACGGAAAAACGATTAAATTCTATTCCAGGCCGGGGAAAAATGACACTTCTGTGAGCGAGTTATTTATGTTTATGGAAAGTGAAGGCGGAGCAGATGCAATGTCTATGATTGTAAAAATCACAGGAGAAATTGATCTTTCCCAGCTATCAAAATTAGCATCAGACCTGAAAGTACCAGGTGCCGAAGAATTGAAAAATGTAAACAAGAAATCTTAATCCAATAATCATGAAAATATTAAAAATTATAAGCTGTCTGGCAGTGGTTCTTACCTGCTTTTCCTGTAATAATGAGCCCACGCTCCAGGAATACTATGTAGCTAACCAGAGTGATAAGGAGTTTCTGGCGATAGATCTTCCAGTAAGTATGTTTGCAAATAATGAGTCTTTAAACGAAGACCAACGTGCTACGCTGGCTACAGTTAAGAAGGTAAATGTGCTTGCTTATCCGATTAAAGAAGGAAATGAAAAATTTATTACCGAAAAATCAGAACTTGAAGAAATTTTAAATGATGAAGACTACCAGTTATTAATAAAATATGGATCAGGAGAACGTGGGGCAGAGGTCTACTTCACCGGAGATGAAGAAGCGATCGACGAATTTATTGTTTTTGGATACGACAATTCCAAAGGAATGGGTGTTGCACGCGTACTTGGTGAGGATATGAACCCTTCCAGTTTGCTTAAGTTATTAAAGAGTATGGACGAAGGAGACGTAAACCTGGATGGACTAAGCGGCCTTGGAGAAATTTTTGGGGAAGGTAATAACATGGCTGATTCTTCTGAAATTCAAATGGATTCACTTAACGTGGAAATGGATACGATAGAATAATATTCAGAAAATATCTGAATTAAAAAGCCGCATTTTTGCGGCTTTTTCGGCTTTCTGAAGTGGATGGTCTAAGCTGGATCTATGCTTTTGATTTCCTCCTTTAAATCTTTTAATATTCTTAACTCTTCTCTAATTTGTATGGCAATAAATACTGCTAAGAACAAAAATACAAATCCGGAAGAAAATAAGATATAGGTATAAAATCCCGGAGAAAGACCTTCTTTAAATGAAGGCAATAACATCAAAAAACCAGCAACATAAGCTGCAAAAAGTAACGGGGTTATTAAAGAATGAAGGTATTTCCTGTTTTGATAGTAGCTAATAAGCTGTTGGTTGTAATAATTCATATTACGATAGCTTGGTAATTTTTTTAATTTTGTCCTGCTAAAATATTCTAGACATATCCTTATCACCAGGCTTCCTATCATGATTCCTAACCCATGGAAAACTTCACTATTTTTATAAGCTGAAATGTAAAAGAAGAACAGGACTAAGATAGCCACAGTAACACTTAATACCACCTGACCTATCCGTTGTTTTTTCTGAAGGTATTTTGATTTCTTAATAATGTCCTTAACTCCTGTTTCAGGTTCTAAAGAGACTTCGCGTCTTTGCCATTGTTTTTTGATATCGCTAAAGTTGTTCATTGTAAACACATTTTGAAAGTTGTTCTTTTATCCTGTGAATTCGGGTTCTGACTGCCCGATGGCTTATTCCAATAATATTGGCAATTTCCTGCTGGGGTACCTCTTCCAATTCCAAAAGAATTATAGATTTATTCTCCGGGGATAGTTTGTTAATACAACGGTACATTTCGGCAAACCGGCTCTCCTTTTCGTTTTGATTCGCTGTGACTTCGGCGGCCATATCTATCTTTAAACTCACGTGGTTTTTTCGCCGTAATTCCTGCAAACAGGTGTTTACCGTAATTCTATATATCCAGGTAGCAATTTTAGATTCCCCTTTAAAATTGTTCAGGTTTTGCCAAACTTTTAAAAAAACTTCCTGGGCTAAATCTTTTGCCAGGTCTTCATTCCCGCTCACGTACCCAAAACAAAGCCCCATAACCCTGGGATAATTTTCTTCAAAGATCCTGTTAAAATATACTTCGTTATTCATTGCTGCCCAAAGTCGAGTGAATTTGCTCTAAGAACCATTGCGGTTTATCGTACATTACAAAATGGCCGGCGCCATCTGCAAAAATAAGAGTGTAGTTCTTGAGGTGTTCATATTGCTTTTTATAATTTAATTCTGCGGTTTCCCGGCCATAAGGATGCGTGGCGGCAAGAATTGTAACCGGAGTTTTAATTTTTTCTATTGCTTGCCTTAAGTCCAGCTTCAGCAAATCCGTATATCCGTAAACAAATGTTTTTTGATCGCTTTGTAGCATCATATCAGCTATTTGATCGTGTTTGCCGGAATCTACACTCATCCCGGCTACCATTTGTTCTACCGTTTTTCGGAACTCTTCGTTATTCATGGTCAACATTTGTTGATTATAGGCAGACTCATATACAATATTTTCGCTGTTATAATTTGGCATCATTAACGCTCCCATTGCGGGGAGGGCATCTATAAGAACTAATTGTGAATACCCGGGATCTTCAGATGCCAGCCATAAACCCAGGGTTCCACCCATACTGTGGCCTATAATAATGGGCTCATGTAAATTATTTTCTGTTACGTACCTTTTAAGATCGTCTTTTATTTGAGGCAACCACGGAAATTTGATGGGAGGGACATCTCCAAATCCTGCAAAAGTAAAAGCGTGCACTTCGTAATCTTCTGATAAAGTATCGATAATTTCCTTAAATACTTCTGAAGTAGAGGCAAAGCCTGGAAAAAGTAAAATAGGTTGTCCGTTTCCGGTTTTTTCCACGCGGAAACTTTCCTGGGCATTCAGGCTCAGCCCAAGTAATAAAAGTAATAATCCGGAATAAATTTTTAAGTTTTTCATATCTAAAAGTTTTAATGTTTCTTTTTAGATACAATGGTCTGAAAATGTTACGCAGAAAAAATGGTTTTTTTTGAAATGACAGAATTTCTTCAGAATTTCTTTAGTTAAATCTATGAGTATAACAATTAATATTTTGCTGTTTGATCATCTGAAACAGTACATTTTTAACTCTCAGTCTCAAATTTATTTTATCTTACTCTAGTCAGGGAGTGCAAACTGCTATTAACTTTCGGAAAAAGCACTATTGGCGGCGAGCAAAGACATGTTTCTGGACGAAAATGGTAAAATTAAGGATAACTCCAATCACGAAGGGCTTTTGTCTGTAGGAGTTTTGGGCACGGTTGCGGGCCTGTTTCTGGCTCATCAGAAATTTGGCAATTTATCCTGGAAACAGCTCCTGGAACCGGCTATAAATTTAGCTGAAAATGGTTTTCCGTTCAGCCGAAGTATGATTTCATTTTCTGAAATGCTATTGAATAATAAAGAGAAATATTTTTCAACTGCAAATGTTTTTCTGAAGAAGGGAACAAAAGCTTATCAGCCGGAAGAAATCCTGAAGCAGCCGGATTTGGCAAAAACACTCAAAAGAATTCAGAAGGAAGGTGCTGCGGGTTTTTATCAGGGTAAAACAGCGAAGTTTATTGTTGATTATATGAAGGAAAACGGCGGAATTATTACTGGTAAAGCTGTAGGTCACTAAAGCCGAAAATTGGCTTTTTTCACTACCTGTCCCGGTTGCATATTTTCAAGCTTTTCGTTGCCGATTCTTACCCTTACCAGTCTAAGCGTAGGAAATCCTACAGCGGCAGTCATTTTCTTTACCTGCCGAAATTTGCCTTCTGTAAGTGTGACCGAAATCCAGCTAGTCGGGCCATGACGTTCGTCTCTGATCTTTTTAGTTCTTTCAGGAAAGACCGGTTTCTCGCTTAATATTTGTGCTTTTGAAGGCAGCGTCTGGTACTTATTTCCGTTTATGCTAATTTCCACGCCCTCACGAAGCGCTTCCACAGCTTCTTCGGAAATTTGTCCGTCTACCTGCACAAAATATTCCTTTTCCACCTTTTTTCCGGTTACTTCTGCACTCACTTTACCATCTGTAGTCAGTAAAAGCAGACCTTCAGAGTCCTGGTCCAGCCGTCCTATAGACATAGTGCCTTCAGGAAAATCAAAGAGTTCTCCAAGAAGCTTTTTATTCTTCTTTCGCGGCTTTTCGTTGGTAATAAACTGACTTAAATATCCGTAGGGTTTATATAATTTCAAATGGCTGTGCATCTTCAGCATATAGATCGATAATTGGCATTTTTGGGCATCGGCCTAAAAGTGCCTGGAAAATATTTCAGTTCAAAAATCCGGGTAATTTTTCTATAAAGCAAATCCCGATAATCAGAAATTAGAATCTTTTAATTTCTGAAATTACCAGTTTATCCTGCAAGACTTTAAAAAACTTGTAGGTATAGGGAGTAAAATATAATTTTTTTTCCGAAGTTTCAGATGAAGTAGAAACAAAAAAATCCCGCTCTTAATATTCAGAACGGGATTTTTTAATTTCAAATTCAGCTCAACTAACTGAAGTTTATTTAG
>NZ_JAVRHO010000034.1:0-25747 GCF_031846515.1 Autumnicola lenta | reverse complement strand
TGGAGGGACTCGAACCCACGACCTGCTGATTACAAATCAGCTGCTCTAGCCAGCTGAGCTACATCGGCCTTTCACTATTTTCTTCAATAAAAAAGTCCGCTATTTCTAACGGACTGCAAATGTAATTAAATTATTTATTTCTCAAAACATTTAAATAAAAAAATGCTTAAGCATGTGCACTCATTTTTTCTTTTTTCTTAATCAATTGCCGTTGCAGAGAACTCACACAATCATCTACACATTCTTCAAACCTCTTACAGGTCTTTTTCACCATTATATCGCCCCCGGGGATACTTAATAAAATTTCTGTTATCTTATTCTCCTTACCACTTGTATTCTGAACTTTCAGATATACATCTGCAAAGACGATCTTGTCATAATAATTTTCAAGCTTGTCCAGTTTCCTTTGGATAAAATCTACCAGTTTCTGATCAGCATTAAAATTGACGGATTGCACATTTACTTTCATCTCCTATAAAATTTAAGTTAAACATTAATTGGTTTAATCTTTTTTGTTCCTGGGATGAGCCAGTTGATGAACCTTAGATAACTCTGCAATATTATTATGAGTATAAATCTGAGTCGAAGCAAGGCTCGAATGACCCAAAAGTTCTTTTACAGCATTAAGATTAGCACCCTGATTCAATAAATGAGTAGCAAAGGAATGTCGCAGAATATGCGGGCTCCTCTTTAACTTACCAGAGACCTTACTAAAATAATTATTAATGAGTCGATAAACAAAACTTTCATAAAGTTTCTTGCCACTATCCGTCAATAAAAAATAACTAACTCCGGCAGCTCCCGCCACTGCTATTCTTTTCTCCAGGTAAGTTTCTATAGTCACCAGAACAGATGGCAATAAAGGCAAATACCGCTCTTTATTTCTCTTACCAAAAACCTTCAGCATTCGACTTCTAAGATCGACGTCCTCCAGCTTCAGTTCTATCAGTTCATTGCGCCTAATCCCTGTAGAGTAAAGAAGCTCCACGATTAATTTATCACGGATACTACTAAAATCATCAGCACCAACAGCATCCAGAACATTCTCCACCTCTATTTCTGAAAACGGAACCTGCACCTTTCCACCTGTCTTTAAAGCTCTATGCTTTGCCAGCGGAGAAAATTCAATTTGTTTTGTTTTAAGCAAAAACCTGTAGTAAGCTTTTAGGGAAGATATTTTACGATTAATACTACGGTTGGAAATCCCGCTATCGACCAGCTGCACAATCCAGCTTCGTATTTCCTGATAGCTTACCCCGGAGATATCCTCTTCTTCATATTCTGCAAGAACAAATTCTGAAAATGATTTCAGATCCTTTTTATAAGCCGTGACAGTATGAGCCGAATAATTCTTTTCAAGCTGAAGATAATCGATAAAGTGGGAATAGGACATAAAAAAACTGTTGGTAAACAAAGTTATAAAACTTTAATTTCCCAACAGTTCATATATTCATACCAAAGAAGCAGGACTTCAAAGGCTTTTAATCATTCCTTTCCAAGAGAAAGAAAAATGAGATAATTTCTGTTAAACAGAAGTTACTCTAGATCTCTTCCTGATCTCTTAGATGCTGAATATATTCAGCTTTCTGGATTTGAGCCCTACGTTCTACTGACGGCTTTGTGAAATGTTGACGGCTTCTCAACTGACGCATTGTTCCGGTTTTATCAAACTTTCTCTTAAAACGCTTCAGCGCTCTATCAATATTTTCTCCGTCTTTTACTGGTATTATTAACATAGTGTCACCTCCTTTCTTTAAAAATTATTTAAGGCTGCAAATATAGATCATTTATACAAACCCGCAATTATATTTTGTTTTATTTTCAGTCTTCTTTCCTAAAATATTATCAATGTAGAATTGAAAATTCCAACTGAAAGTGTACTAAAAAATCCTCCACGAGCTACTGGAGGTCGAAAATTGTCATTTTAGAGCACTCTCATTTATGTAGCAACTCTAAAGTACATCATCTGAATGCTGAATTCCAAATTTTGAATGAAAAAACTATTACACAACGACTTAGAGAACGCTTCAGGTCGAAAATTGTTATTTTAGAGCGCTCTCTTTAATAAAACGATTCCAAAAAACCTTATACTGAATGCTGAATTCCAAATCATGAATAAAAAAACTATTACAGTACGACTTAAGGGCTACTGCAGGTCGAAAATGGCAATTTTCATGCCCGTTCATTCTCCGAACTACGAGTTCCAAGCCTTCCATTTGTCTCGCTGCCGGCCTGTACTCCTTCTTATCGATTATCATTTTAGCAATAATTTCAAAAATATTTTTGCTAAAATGATTCTCAGAAGCTATTTCGTGGCTGGTTTGTACTCCTTCTTATCAATTATCATTTTAGCAATAATTTCTCTCAAAATTTCAGAGGTGCCGCCGCCTATTGGACCCAATCTGCTATCCCGGTAAAGCCTGGCAAGAGGATAATCTTCCATATAACCATATCCTCCAAGCATCTGCAATGATTCGTAAATTACTTTATCTGCAATCTTTGTCGATAATAGTTTAGACATACTAGCCTCTTTTACAACATATTGTCCCTGCCCCAGCCTTTTGGCTATTGAATAATTAAATTCTCTGCACATTTCAACTTCGCTGGCCATTTCTGCCATTGTGTGTCTTAAAGCCTGGAATTTATCGATGGTTCTTCCAAAAGCCTCTCTTTCCGACATGTAATTTATAGCATAATCCAGTGCATATTGAGCACGGGCATGAGCATTAACACCCATAATCAGTCGCTCCATGGCAAAATGCTGCATAATGTAAGAAAAACCTTTATCCTTTTCCCCCATTAAATTGGCTTCCGGTACCTCGACATTATCAAAAGCCAATTCTGCCGTATCAGAAGCGCGCCAACCCAGCTTGTTAAGTTTAGTTGCTGATATCCCGGGAGTATCACGATCTATTATAAAAATGCTCATCCCTTTATTCCCCTTCTCCGGACTTGTCTTAGCGGCCACTACCAGATAATCTGAATAAACTCCATTAGTAATAAAAGTTTTGGAGCCATTGATAACATAATTGGCTCCTTTCTTTACCGCGGTTGTTTTCATACCGGCCACATCAGATCCTCCAAAGGGTTCTGTAATACAAAGACAACCAATTTTGTCCCCCTCAATACTTGCAGTCAGATATTTCTCCTTTATCTCTTTGCTCCCTTCAGCATTAACATGAGTCATAGCTAAATAAGCATGTGCCCACATTGCCGCAGCGAAACCTCCCGAATCTATTTTCTGTAACTCCTCAAGAAAAATAACTGTATAAAAAATATCCAGATTAAGCCCCCCATATTCTTCCGGCTGGTTAAGACCAAAATAGCCCATTTCACCAAATTTCTTCCAGATAAACCTTTCAATAGTACCGGATTCTTCCCACTTATCTATATGCGGAACAACTTCCTTTTGAAGAAAGTCCTGAAAACTTTTTCTAAAAAGTTCATGCTCCTCTGTAAAATACATGTTATTCATATTTATCTTTTTCATAGTCTTAGCCTTAAAAATTTCGGACTAAATTCCTTATTCCTAATAAGCTGTGTACTTCTGGTTTCGTATTAACAAAAACTAATCCAGGGTCAAATATAATTTAATCCTGTCAATTTTATCTGATGGAAAACTTTCTATTTTGGATAACTCTTCAAAAGATGTTATTCCTTCGTGTAGCTGGCGATAATTGACAATTTCCCTTGCCAATTCATAATTAAAGTATGGAATTTCAGATAGTTCTATAACCTTTACCATGTTGATATTCTTCATAAGAAAATCCGGAGCCTCAATAACCCTGTATCTCCTAAGCAGATTTTCTCTTGCTTCATAATTGAGTCCATAGATATCCTTTAACTGAATATCATCCATAAATCCGCCAATTTTACTTCTATAATTGACAATACGTGCTGCCAGAACTTCCCCAATGCCATTCACCTCCATAAGTTCTTCTGCCGAAGCTGAATTAAGATCCTTTTTTGCAATATCCCTTTTCTCTACGGAAGCAATGCCGGAAGGATTTTTCTCCTGTACCCACGCCGGAAACTTAAAATAAGGAGAAATGTTTTCCAGCAAAGAATCTGAAACATCAGTTATCTTCTGAAAATCTTCAGCTGAATTTACCCATTTTCCTGATTCACGGAAACGTAACAACCGGTCAATTTCATCAGTTGACATTCCAAGGGTATAACCTTTATAGTCAGTTATATAATTCGGGTTAAACGGAAATATTCTAACGGTATCATTGAGGGAACTCACTAATTTTATCGAATCCAATCTCTCCTGATACACCCTTATTTCTTCCGAAGAAAGAGGCGCCTCTTCAGTATTAGAAGAAAATTTAACAGTATGGTAAATTATCTGAAGAAGGATAATTATACATACCAAAAGAAAAATCCCATTTTGCTGACTTCTATTGAAAACAAAATGGGATTTAAAATTCATTATGATATAAAAGCTTAGACGGTCTTAGGCTTTCCATCTTTAGTAAAGAGCTCTCCTGCCTTTAATTTCCTGAAGTATTCTTTCAAGTCTGTACGTACTTCACCAGACATTATATATAACCCTATAATATTAGGAAAAGACATTGCAAGAATCATCATATCTGAGAAGTTAAGGACAGCTCCCAAACTTACTGAAGCGCCAAGAACCACAAATACAAGGAAAAGAAGTTTATAAACCAGCTCGGTTCTCTTACTTTTTCCAAATAAATACGTCCAGGACCTCATCCCGTAGTATGACCATGAAATCATAGTTGAAAAAGCAAAAAGAAATACTGCCAAAGAAAGTACATAAGGAAACCAGGAAATTACACTTGCAAAAGCTTCAGATGTAAGCTGCGCTCCTCCTATTCCCTCTACCTCGTGCATTCCGGTAAATATAAGCACCAACGCCGTTAATGTACAAACCACAACGGTATCTATAAAAGGTTCCAGCAAGGCAACAAAACCTTCGGACGGCGGATTATTTGTTTTAGCGGTACTATGCGCAATAGCAGCAGAACCAACACCAGCCTCGTTAGAGAATGCAGCTCTCTGGAAACCCACTATCATAACTCCAATAACACCACCTTTTAAAGCAGATGGGCTAAAAGCACCATCAAAAATGGCGCTGAATGCAGGGCCAATATTTTCAATATTAATTCCAATCACAATTAAAGCTCCCAACACGTAAACACCGGCCATAAACGGTACAACCTTACCCGTTACGTTGGCGATACTTTTAATACCTCCAATAATTACCACCCCTACAAGAACAGCT
Source organism: Autumnicola lenta (assembly GCF_031846515.1). Classification (NCBI taxonomy): domain Bacteria; kingdom Pseudomonadati; phylum Bacteroidota; class Flavobacteriia; order Flavobacteriales; family Flavobacteriaceae; genus Autumnicola; species Autumnicola lenta. Next base: position 20,499 of record NZ_JAVRHO010000034.1, on the reverse strand, counting down.
ACTACAATCCCAAACCAGAATCCATTTCCGGCAAGCCAGGAAAACTGACCTTCAAGAATTTCAAAAGACTGGTTGGCCTGGAACATGTTTCCGCCTCCAAAAGAAGCACCAATCCCCAGAATTGCAAAGAATCCCGCGAGGAATTTCCCAAGGCCTCTCATGTTTCGTTTTTCCAGCCCATAACGCAGGTAATTCATAGGACCTCCAAAAATTCTTCCTTCCGAATTGATAAAGCGGTATTTTACACCAAGAGTACACTCTACAAATTTTGAAGACATCCCTAATAAACCTGCAATGATCATCCAAAACGTCGCTCCGGCACCACCCAGTGATACCGCTACAGCAACACCTGCTATATTCCCCAGACCGACAGTAGCCGAAACCGCTGTTGTTAACGCCTGAAAATGGGTAATACTTCCGGGAGCATCGGGATCATCATATTTCCCCCTGGCAAGTTCCAGAGCATGTTTAAATCCGCGGAAATTGATGAAGCCCATTCTAATAGTAAAGAAAGCTGCTCCAAAAATAAGCCAAACCACAATAAAAGGAATGTCATTAGATTGAGGATCACCATTAGGGTGAGTCAGGATAACAGGCTCATCATATTCTATTTCTGCTAAATAATGCGCTCCTGTCTCTATTAGATCCTGAGTATTCTCATAATCATAGATAACATTTCCTTCGTTCACTAAATATTTTAGATTTCCACTGGCCTCGGCATAAACGTTTGTATCCCCTTCTTTAGTGGAGGTTACTACAGCAATCTGATCACCATTATTAACATGTTCACCTTCATCAATCAACCATTCTTTCAGGATGTATTTATTTTCAATGTTAGGCGTCCAACCTGGTGTGGCCACTTTTTTTACATCAGAGTAAACAATAGGATCATAAATTCCAATCGCAGAAAACGGATCCCAAAAAAGGATTTCCGTCATCTTATTTACAATCGGCACGAAAGTACCATTAAAATGTTCTGTTATCGCTTCAGCCTCTACACTGTAGTTTACAGTTCTCGTGTTATTATTACTGTCCGTAATTACAATTTTATAAGGGACTCCTTCCACAAGTCCCTCGGCGCGATTAGACTCCAGGGGCGTACTACGATTGGACCACTTGTAGGTATAGGGAGGAGTTCCTCCTGTTACGTCAAGAGCAATAAAACCGTCGTTAATAATATTTGTGGGATTTCCAATTTCGGCATCTACCTCAAGTTCCTGAGCAAATCCTGATAATAGTGGCAATAGAAGAATGAACGAAAGTAAGTACTTTCTCATATAGTCAATAAGGGTTTAGATAGTTATTTTTTTTCCGCGGAGCAAGATGCTAAAAAATTAACCCTTTTCAAATTATTACAAGTTAAATTCCAAAATTACTGTTAAAATAAATTTTCTAAAATCCCTGTCTTGCCGGGCCTTCTTCATTTAACTTTAGAAGCTATAAATCAAAAACAGAGGTGCGTTTGGTATATACCAGATCCTTGAGCCTTAGCCAAAAAGCAAGGGTGAGATAAAAAACGAACCCAATCCCCACAGTAAAAAAGGAGGCGTAAATAAAAAAAAGTCTTACGCTTTTTGCTCGCATACCTAATTTATCGGCAAGACGGGAAGAAACATAAAAACCATGTCTCTCGAAAAAATAGCGGATTTTATAAATAATGCTGCGCATGAAGCAAAAATAAAATTTATTTCTAATTAGTGCGCAAAAGATTTATCCCCAGTTCGCATTCCATACATTTATTTTTATCGCAGTAGTTCTTTTTTAAATGCAGCAGGGCCTGGGAATGGAGAGCATCTGCCGGAAGATCTGGTCTTAACTGGTAAAATTTTGAAACGACTCCATTTTCTTCAGCAAGTACTTTCCTGGCAATTTCTGCTACTTTGTCCACAGATCCACCCATTTTCTGCGCATAAACAAAACTAAAGGGAATAACGGTATTGATCAGGATCAAATTAATGAATTTTGGAGTGGTCTTCTTTCTCCTCGCGCGGTGTTCCCTACCAAAATTGTAGTGGGTAAGCCAGTACCCATCTACCTCTACCTGGAACTTCTTCACCAGCTTTAAAAGATCGGTAGGATGGGTTACTTCTTTAAACAAATTTTGTTCAGAAGCATAAATTTCTGCCAGTTGCACCAAACGAATAGTTGGAAAATTGTCAGGCCTGAGTCTAAAAAACTTTGGTTTTATGACTCCGGAATTGTCTAGTGAATACTTATGCTTGAGATACTGGTAAGTCTTTCTTAAGTCCTGAAAATACACATCTTCATATCCGCCTTCCAGTAATCCGGCCTGTCCTAAGAAAAGGGACTGCAAAGTATGTTTATTACTGATATTCTTCTTAACAATTTTGAAGTCAAAGCTCCCGGCCATATTTAGGAAAGCTTCTCCATTTATATTTAATCCGAAATTTTTCGCCAGTAACTGAAACAATACTGCCTCCCAATCATTTCCAGACTTCTCAAGAAGGTCTGTTATTAAAAATGCCCTTTCCTCCAGTCTTTCAAAATATAACCTTTCCAGCCAGTGCTCTACCTGAAACTGGTCAATTTCCGGAAATGATTTTTCACAATTTATCCAGTTTTTATTCTGGGAGTCAAGTAAATCATACTTTTCCAGAACAACTACATCTACCAATTTTTCTAACTCCAGAGTAGGAATCGGGGAGTCATCTCTTCGGAAGATATCTACATCATGTTCCCAGACCACGTGCAGAATTACGTTCTCATAATTTTCATCTCTTTCGTGCTGATGAGCGTACCAATCTGAAGATTTCAGATGAATTTCCACATTTCCGGCCCATAATTGATTTCCGATTTTTAGCCTGGCATTAAAAAAATCCGGACCTGAAAGTTGATTGTGAATACCAACTGCAGAGATTACAATTTCTTCCCCGTCTGTCGTCTTTGCCTCCAGGAAATCAAACTTTTTGAATTTCCAGAGATAATGTAAAAAATCTTCCCGCATCTACTAAAAGTAGACAAAATATCCTTCTGAAAATCAGTCGTCTATATTATTCGGAATTTTTTCTGCCACTTCACCAACAATATCTTCAACCCAATACCTATACATTAACCCACTGGGATGCAGGCCATCCTGAGCAACGAGATCCGGATCTCTCTCGGCTTCACGGGAGATAGGAGTAATATTATAAAAATCTACTTCATAATCTTCGGCAACCTGACGAAAGACAGCATTGTACTCGTCTATTTCTTCAGAAATAACTTCAGCATTTGGCTGTCCAAAAGGAGTTGCACCATAATCGGGAATGCTCAGAGCAAAAACTCCCTCTTCTCTGGTTTTACTGTGATTAATGGCTTTCCTGAACACCTCTCTTAGCTCTACTTCGTATTCATCAATAGGTTTATTCTGATATTGATTATTAACCCCAATAAGGATAGAAACTAAATCAAAATCCCGTTGTACATTCAGATCGTTCTCAATACCACGTAACAAATCCTGAGTAGTCCAGCCAGTTTTTGCAATGATTTTTGGCGGGGCAAATTTATATCCTCTTTCCCTTAAAGCTTCCACTAACTGCACCGGCCAACGCTCATCTATCGCTACGCTCTCACCAATTGTATAGGAATCACCTAACGCGAGGTAGCTGTAATCCATTTCAGCTGAATTTGAAATTTCCGGATTAGTTGTATCTGAAGTTGAATTACAGGAGACCAAAACGATTGCAACAAGCAAAAAAATAGTTATTCTTTTCATTGGAGGAATTTAAATACAAAATAACTTATTTTCCCTTAACTGAAAACTTTTTGATTTGGTTTTACTGAAAATAGCCTGGCTTTTAAATCCTGGCAACTCCCACCACTCCACTATTTTTCGAACTATCTTCAACAACAAGTTAAACTTCTTGTAAAACGAACAGATAGTTTTGAAAAAACTGCAAGCTTTGAGTATCTTTTACAGAATCATTTCACTTAAATAAAATCAATGGAAGATCCGGCAGAAAAAAGACATTTGAACAATCCTGATTCAGTTAAGGAGAGGGAGGAGACAATTGGTCGGGAAAGGTCCGGGCGTAAATCTGCCGCTTCTGGCGAAGAAACTAAGAAAACCTCATACAGAGATCATAAAAATCCAGTTATAAGGGCACTTTCAAGAACAGGTTACACTGTCTGGATCATTGTGATGGGCATTGGACTTTTGTTGGCGTTTATTGTTTCAGTAGCTTTGCTATGAGAATACTGCATGTATCCTTTTTAATATTTGTACTCGCTTTCCTGATCTTTGAAGTTCTTAAGCTTACCCAAGTCTCCCTTCCCGAATGGACCACATCCTATCTCAATGACTTTCTATGTATGCCGATTGTTCTTACGGTTTGCTTAAAAGCTGTTCATCATTTTAAAAAAGATTCTTCGATTACGCTAAGCCTGTCGCTAATTTTGATCCTCACTTCTTTTTATGCCGTGTATTTTGAATTGGTACTGCCGCAAATTAGTGACCGCTATACTGCTGATTTTATTGATGTGATCGTTTATTTCAGTGGTACATTTTTATTCTATTTTTTGCAGTACGTAAGTTTTCGAAAATCGGGAAGAAACAGAAAAGCTGCCTGAATTGGGCAGCTTCTTTAAATTCTTAGGAAATTTCATCTTCCACAGGGCCTTCTTCCAAGAAACCTTTTTCCCGCATCCAGTCGTCATTAAACATTTTCCCCACATAACGGCTTCCGTGATCATGGAATAATACCACTACCACATCATCTTTAGTGAAATGCTCTTTTAACTGAAGCAGCCCTTTTGCTGCTGCCCCTGCACTATTACCTAGAAAAAAGCCTTCTTCTTTTGCCAGTTTTTGAGTATAAACTGCGGCATCCTTATCGGTTACTTTTGTAAATCCGTCAATAATGCTGAAATCGACATTTTTAGGCAATATATCTTCACCAATTCCTTCAGTTACGTAAGGATAAATCTCATTTTTATCAAATTCTCCAGTTTCGTGGTACTTTTTGAATACCGAACCATAGGTATCTATTCCCCAGATTTTAATATTCGGATTTTTTTCTTTCAGGAACTTTCCAACTCCAGAAATAGTTCCTCCTGTCCCCACGCCAACAACAAAGTGTGTCACTTTACCATCAGTTTGTTTCCAGATCTCAGGCCCAGTGGTTTCGTAGTGAGCCTTGGTATTTGCAAGGTTATCATATTGATTCACGTACCAGGAATTCGGCGTTTCTTCCGCAAGTCTTTTTGAGGTAGAGTAATAAGACTGTGGATCATCTGGTGCTACATCTGTAGGGCAAACTACCACTTTACTTCCAACAGCTTTAAGAATATCAATTTTCTCCTTACTCTGCTTGTCTGAAAGCACACAAACCATCTTGTAACCTTTAACAATAGCAGCAAGTGCCAGTCCCATTCCGGTATTTCCAGATGTTCCTTCTATTATAGTTCCTCCGGGCTTCAGAAGTCCATTTGCTTCAGCTTCTTCCACCATCTTAAGCGCCATCCGGTCTTTAACGGAGTTTCCGGGATTAAAAGTTTCGTATTTGGCGAGTACAAGCGCATCAATATCCTTTGTGATTTTATTCATTTTCACCATTGGAGTATTGCCAATTGTACCCAGTATATTTTCTTTATAGTCCATGCTTTCTTTTTAACTCGGCAAAGGTAAATAATTGCACCCGAACCTGTATGTTTTGATTTTGAATCCGCAGAAAAATTAGCAAAATGTATTCCGAAATTCAGAATTATTCAAACTTCATGGCTTTAACCGGTGAAATTTTCGAAATAATTACTGAAGGTATGAGCAACATAAGCATACATAAAACAAGCGTCCCGAGATTAACTGCCAAAATATAATCCCAATTAAGATAAACAGGCACTTCGGTAACATAATAAGTGCGTGGATCCAGCGGAAAAAGCTTGAAATACTTCTGCAGTAAAAGCAAACCAATCCCTATAAGATTTCCCCAGAACAATCCCTGAAAAATAAGATAAGCTGCATTATAAAGAAAAATTTTCCTGATGATCCAATCTGTACTTCCCAAAGCCTTCAGCACGCCTATCATTTGCGTCCTTTCCAGGATTAAAACAAGCAGTGCGGTGATCATGTTAATACCTGCCACCAGGATCATAATCCCAATAATAAGTGCAATATTAAAGTCAAAAAGAGAAAGCCATTCAAAGATAGCGTAGTACTTCTGAGTGATCGTTTGCGTATCCAGGAAAGAGCCTGTATTTTCATAAACCTCGTTTCCCTTACGATCAATTTCATCAAAATTCTGGACGAAAACTTCAAAATTTCCGACCTCATCATCTTCCCATCGATTCAGGCGCTGAATATGCCTAATATCGGCAATCATATAAAGCTCATCAAATTCCTGGAAGCCGGAATCGTAAATCCCGGTGATTTTAAAAGCGCGCAGCAATGGGCGCTCATTATCTTCCCTTAAAAAATAAGTAGGCGCCTTATCTCCCACTTTAAGCTGAAGGCGATTCGCCAGATACTCCGAGATTAAAACTTCATCATTTAAGGTACTGTCAACAGTTGGCAATTCGCCCGTAACAAGAAATTCTCTGAAGTATTCCCACTTATAATCTTCGCCGACACCTTTAACGATTACCCCTTCAAAATCTGTCGCCGTACGAATAACGCCGAATTTTGTGGCGACGGCCTGAATATGGCTAATACCGTCTACTCTTCCAAAATTCGGATAAAAATCCTGATTTTTAGAAACCGGCTCCAGCGTAACCTGGGAACTGTTATTATCGTAGTTGGAAATATTGATATGACCGTTAAAAGCCGCGATTTTATCCCTGATCTTCTCCTGAAGCCCCAATCCCGTGGCAAAAGAAATCAACATCATAATAACACCAATAGCAATAGCGACCACAGCTATTTTCATTATAGGTGCAGAAATGCTACTTTTATACTTTTTGGTGCTAATAAGGCGTTTTACAACAAAAAACTCGAAATTCAAACCTGGTCTATGATTAAGAGGTTATTCAAAAGTACATTTTTATTCGTTCTTATTGCTTTTCTTTCCTGCGGAAACACAAACAATAAGCCGAAAATTGGCAAAAATAGGATGCCATCTAAAAAAGAAGAAAACGCCGCTTCTTCCGAAGAAATTGTTCTTGCTGCAAATAGTACGGCTACTTATTTGCCAATTCTCAAAGGAAAAAAAGTGGGAATTATTGGCAATCAAAGTTCACTTATAAGGAAAAATGAACGTGATTATGTTCATTTAGTGGATTCGCTGCTTGCTTTAAATGTGGATATTCAGAAAGTTTTTGCTCCGGAACATGGTTTTCGTGGAAATGCAGATGCAGGAGAGATGGTGAAGGACGGAAAAGATCCCAAAACCGGACTTCCTGTTGTTTCTCTCTACGGAAACAACAAAAAACCTTCTGCAGCACAACTTGAAGGTGTAGATATTCTTATTTTTGACCTTCAGGATGTTGGTGCCAGGTTCTACACTTACATTTCTTCACTTCATTATGTAATGGAAGCTGCCGCTGAAAATGACATTCCCATACTCGTTTTTGATCGTCCAAATCCTAACGGAAACTATATCGACGGACCAATTCTTGAACCTAAACATCAAAGTTTTGTGGGGATGCACCCGGTTCCCGTAGTTCACGGACTCACAATGGGTGAATATGCGAAAATGATCAATGGAGAGGGATGGCTTAAAAACGGTGTAAAAACAAATCTTCAGGTAATTGAAATGAAAAATTATGATCACTCGAAAAAATACAGCCTGCCGGTAAAACCTTCGCCTAATTTGCCAAATGAACAGGCTATTCAGCTTTATCCAAGCTTATGTTTTTTTGAAGGCACCAATGTTAATGCAGGACGCGGAACAGAAAAGCAATTTCAGGTTTATGGATCACCGTTTTTAAGCAAAGAGGTTTTTAATTTCAGCTACATGCCAGAATCAATGCCGGGTGCAAAAAATCCGAAGCATCTTGGGAAAAACTGCTTTGGAGAAGATCTCAGCAAAATTGAAGTTCCTGAAAAAATTAACCTGGAATGGCTTATCAAATCTTTCGAGAGTACTTCAGACAAATCTCAATTTTTCAATTCCTTCTTCACCAAACTTGCGGGTACAACAAAACTTCAGCAGCAAATAGAAAGCGGACTTTCAGCTGAAGAAATCAGGGAAAGCTGGAAAGAAGGGCTGGAAAATTTTCAGCAAAAAAGGGAGCAGTACTTGTTGTATTAACTCCCTTGTTTTGTTGTAGCGTAATAAATATCACTTATACTCTAACGCTCGAATTAACAATATCTCCACAATTGCAGCTTACATTTGCCACTAGAACTTTTTTACTTCATTTTAAACGTCAAGTGATAATTTTAAACTTCCGCCTAAACCTTCTCGAATTATTCTCATCAAGGTCGAGAGTCGGATATCGCTGGCATTATTTTCAATTCTCGAAATATAGTTTTTTGTCGTCCCTACTTTCTTTGCGAGTTGTTCTTGTGTCAGATGCTGTTTTTTTCTTGCTTCTTGAATTAAAACACCAATTTTATAAGTCTCAAATTCTTCCTGGAATTTGTCACGCGATTCAGTTCCGGATTTACCGTATTGTTCGTCCAAATGGTCATCAAATGATGTTATTCTTTTATCTGTTTTCATAACTCTAATATCGCATTGTAATATTGTTACCGCCTTCATTTTATTATTTCCCCTCCAAATATTCCTTTTTTAATCTTTCCGCTTTTTTAATTTCCTTTTTGCGTGTTTTCTGCGTTTTCTTTTGAAAACCGCTCAATAATATAATTAAATTACCCTCATCGAAAAAACAGAAAATGCGAAATATTCCGTTTCCTGCTGAAATTCGCACTTCCCACAAGCCGTCCGTATTTGTAAGATGTTTTAAAAATTTTTCTGGCACAATTCGAGTGGTTTTTAAAACCAAAAGTGTCCAGTCAATCTTCTTACGAACAGCGAGCGGCTGTTTTAAATAAAAATCCTTGAAATGATTCTTATAAAGTCCGATTTCTCGTTTAAATTCGTTCAATCCTGAGCGTCGTAAAGATTCAGTTCAAAGTTACCTAAAAAGGCAATGTTTTCCAACTCCATAAAACGAATTGTGATTTAGAAGATAAACCTTCAGTATTAATGGCAACTTTATGTAATTGCTAACAATTATATTTCTCCAAACAGAATTTTAGCTTTTTGGATAAACTCTTCACTAGTATCATGCTGGCTGAGATTTTCCTTCCATTTAGATCTTTTATCACTACCCATACCTTTTGAACTACAATATTTCAGGTAATAATAAAGACTTAGATTTTTATCCTTTATTTCCTCTGACTCAAAACTCTTCTCCAGGTTGCCTGCAACTTTATCATAATCTCCCGAATAGAGCATTGGCACAAACTCCAGTAGCTCAATTTGTTGACTTACCCAATCATAGTTAGACTGCTTCTTCTTTAGTAGTTTACCGGCGTCTTTTAAATATATTTCAGATAACTGAAGGATATTCCTCTGTACATCTCCCTCCAGGTAGAGGCTAAAATCCTGATATTTCCTTGCAAGCCGGAGGGCTGTATGGTATTTCTGACTCTTGAAGTAGGCAATAGATTCCATCTGCACGAAAGATGTCTGCAGAGAATAATCTTTTAAAAGCTGCGCCACCTGGGCCCTGGACATATATCCCTTGTTGTGAAACACCACATCACCATTCCCATTAAGAATAAAAATATCCGGAATTGCGCGTACCCCGTACTTCCTTGCCACATTCCTTTCGTGATCCATATCTATTTTTACGGGAACAAAATTTTGCATTAAAGCCTCAATTTCGGGATCACTCCAGGATTCCGCATCCATTGCTTTACACGGGGCGCACCAGGTTGCCCAAAAATCAACTAATATAAATTTATTGGTTCCCAAAGCAAGCTCCTTAGCATCTTCTAAAGACGTTAGCCAGTTTGCAGCATAGGTGTTAAAACTGAAAAGGATTATAATAAAAAATGTAATTTTCTTCATAAGAAATAGGACTTGTAGACAAAATAGAGTTTCTCCTTTTAACCTTCAAGGACTTAAGACATTTATTTCACCCTCGCCTTCATCTTCTCTACAATATTATATGCAGCAGGGCAAATCGCCGTATTTTTGATGGTGATATTGGAGATTTTATGAAAATCTTTGCGATCTGTATGAGGATATTCGCGACAGGCTTTTGGTCTTACATCATAAATTAGGCAATAATTATCTGGAGCGAGAAACGCACAGGGAACTTCCTGCAAAACGTAATCCTTATCCTCATCTACCCGCAAATATTGCTCAATAAACTGCTGCGGTTTCAGCTTTAGGTGCTTACTTATACGCTCAATATCTTTATTTGTAAAAAGTGGCCCGGTGGTTTTACAGCAATTTGCACAATCCAAACAATTTGTTTGAGCAAATTCCTCTTCATGCAACTCCTGCATCTGCCTGTCCAAATCCCTGGGTGGTTTCTTTCTAAGCCTGGAAAAAAACTTTTTATTTTCCTTATGCTTATCTTTGGCCTTTTCCGGGAGGTTATCTAAAATTTCCTGCATGCCGCAAAGATATGAATAACAATAAGAAAGATATATTCGGAAAGGCAATTTCGGCCTATTATCACCAGAAGGATGAAACTGATATTACCGTGCATTCGCCAGACTTTGATGATGATGTGATCCCCGTTCCTTACCTTTTCAGAAGTTTTAGTGAAATGCCGGAGTTAGAAAAAGCAGCTTTAAAAAATTGCCGCGGAAAAATTCTCGATGTTGGCTGTGGCGCAGGCAGTCATTCACTTTATCTTCAGAACAAAAAAAAGTTACAGGTTACTGCTATAGATACTTCTGAAGGTGCTATAGAAGTCTGTAAATTAAGAGGTGTGAAAGATGTGAGAACTACTGACTTCTTCGATTTAAAAGATGAAAAGTTTGAAACCATTCTTATGCTCATGAATGGCACCGGAATCATAGGAAATCTTAAGAACCTGAATTTTTTCTTCAAAAAAGTCGCTTCCATTTTAGATACCGGTGGGCAGCTACTTATCGACTCGTCAGACCTGAGTTTCTTACAGGACGTTGATGAAGAGGATTTCGGAAATAAATATATTGGGGAACTTCAGTTTCAATTAAGTTACAAAGGTGAAAAATCGGAACCTTTTGACTGGCTGTACATAGATTTTGATTCTCTGAAGCATATCGCAGATTACAACAACTTCGACTGTGAATTGTTAAAAAACGGACCTCATTACGATTATCTGGCCAGATTACAACCAAAGAAGAAGTAATTTTATAATTTAGGTGCCCAAAATATAAAGCAACAGGTTAGAAAATGCATTTTGAGAAGAAAAAATTTAATGCTACAAATTTGAAGATCAATAAATTTCTTCTCATCCTTTGCATTTTAAGCTTTACCATTTCCTGCAGTACAGAGGAGGAGGAACTTAGCGACAGAATAGACAAAAGTGTAAACTTGCGCGGATTAGGCGATTCGGCCAGGGAACTTTTGAGTGACGAGGAATTCAAATCCATGAATGTAGAAATGGTTTATGTGGAAGGGAATCAACCTGCAGAGGCCGCCCTTAACAGCTTTAAGTCTTTTCTCGAAAAGAGGACTTTTAAACCCGATGGCATCAATATTTCATTACGCGCCGTCCCTTCTTCTGGAAAAGCGCCTTTTTCTATTGAAGAAGTTGTTGAAATTGAGAAAGAAACCCGGACTGTTTATAACGCCGGCGATGAAATTGCAGTTTTTATTTATTTTGCTGACGGCAGCCATGAAAATGATGAAGACAACAAATTCACGCTGGGATCGGCTTATAGAAATACTTCAATGGTAATTTATGAAGAGACAATCAGAAACTTTTCTTCCGGGTTCGGCTCCCCGTCCAGGAGCACTGTTGAAGCTGCAGTATTAAATCATGAGTTTGGCCATTTGTTGGGATTGGTTAATATCGGAACAGAACCACAATCTGACCATGCAGATCCCGAAAATGACGGGCATTGTAACACTTCAGGCTGTTTAATGCGGGCTTCCATAGAATTTGGAAGTGGAATCCTGAATTTAATTGATGAAAATGGTGTTCCGGAACTGGACGCGGAGTGTATTCGTGACCTGCAGTCTAACGGAGGTCGATAATTGACAATTTTGGCATCATTTTTTTTTAAAAAATCTGCGTTAATCGGCGTCATCTGCGGGAAAATTTTATTGAATATGTAGTGTAAAGCCGATAATTGACAATTTTGAGGTCGCACTTTTTTCAGAAGCTTTCAGTTTACAGGATCGATAATTGCCATTTTTTGGGTCGAGCTTTAAAAAGATTGAACTTTTCACTCTTCACTTGAAACTTTTCACGCTTCACTTTTCACTCAAAAAACTAATTTGCAACTTCGCTTATAAATTTAATGCGATAAAGCCGCAACTCCTCATCGTCATAATCACCATCAAACTCTTCTAAAGCATCGTCGATCTTATCAGTTTCAGCTTCAAGGAAATATTCGTGAATTTCTTCCTGCTGGTCTTCATCTAAAATATCCTGAAGATAATAATCAATGTTCAGCTTGGTGCCGCTGTACACAATGGCTTCCATTTCCTTAATAAACTCGTCCATGGTCATTCCTTTAGCAGAAGCAATGTCGTCTAATGGCAATTTTCGATCTACGTTTTGGATGATATAGAGTTTGAGCGCGGAATTAGCCCCGGTAGATTTCACCACGAGATCATCTGGTCGCGTAATATCATTTTCTTCTACGTACCTCTCAATCAGCTGAACAAAATCTTTTCCGTATTTCTTAGCTTTCCCTTCTCCTACCCCAAAGATATTTTCTAATTCTTTTATGCTCACAGGATATTTAAGAGCCATGTCTTCCAACGACGGATCCTGAAAAATGACAAATGGAGGCAGCTCCATTTTTTTGGCAATTTTCTTCCTGAGATCCTTCAGCATTTTTACAAGTTGCTGATCTACCGCTCCGCCTGTCTTTTTTGATGCTGAAGGTACCGCCTCTGTAGTACTGTCAAAAATATGATCTTCAGTCATCATAAAAGATGAGGGCTCCTGAAGATATTTTTCCCCTTCCGGAGTAACTTTTATAACTCCGTAAGTTTCAATGTCCTTTTTAAGATAACCCTTAACGAGCGCCTGCCTGGTAAGCGCCATCCAAAATTTGCTATCCTTATAACTTCCTTTCCCAAAAAGAGGATGTTCATCTGTTCGATGTGACGAAATTATAGCATTAGCTTTTCCCTGTAAGGTTTTTACAAGGTCTTTCGCTTTGTAAAGTTCTTTGGTTTCTTTTACTGTTTTGAGTAACAGCGCTACCTCGTCCTTCGCCTCTACCTGCTTTTTAGGATACCGCACATTGTCGTCCATAGTACCACCTTCCCCTGTTTCCTGATCAAATTCTTCCCCAAAATAGTGTAGAATAAATTTTCTCCTGGAAATAGAAGTTTCAGCATAAGCAACAATCTCCTGTAAAAGAGCATGACCAATCTCCTGTTCTGCAACAGGCTTGCCACTCATAAACTTCTCCAGCTTTTCAATGTCTTTATAGGAATAAAATGCCAGACAGTGCCCTTCTCCCCCATCACGACCGGCACGACCGGTTTCCTGATAGTAGCTTTCTATACTTTTTGGAATATCGTGATGAATCACAAACCGGACATCGGGCTTATCAATTCCCATCCCAAAAGCTATCGTGGCCACCACCACATCGATATCTTCCATCAGGAACATGTCCTGATGCCTGGACCTGGTTTTGGCTTCAAGGCCGGCATGATACGGTACTGCGCTTATTCCGTTAACCTGAAGTGTCTGCGCAAGTTCTTCAACTTTCTTCCTGCTAAGACAGTAGATGATTCCCGATTTTCCTTCGTTTTGCTTTACAAAACGAATAATATCGGCATCGACATTTTTGGTCTTCGGTCTTACTTCGTAATATAAATTAGGCCGGTTAAAACTGGCTTTAAATGTTTTGGCATCTGTAATTCCAAGGTTTTTCAGAATATCTTCCTGCACCTTTGGAGTTGCTGTGGCCGTAAGGGCGATAATTGGAATATTATCACCTATACGCTTTATAATACTCCTAAGGTTGCGATATTCAGGTCTGAAATCATGTCCCCATTCACTGATACAATGCGCTTCATCTATCGCTAAAAAAGAAACTGTCTGCCCTCTCAGGAATTCTACATAATCCTCTTTAGTCAGGGATTCGGGAGCTACATAAAGTAACTTGGTTATTCCGTTGCTAATATCTTCTTTAACCTGCTTAACTTCGGTCTTATTGAGAGAAGAGTTTAGAACGTGGGCCACTCCGTGTTCTGAAGAAATTCCGCGAATTGCGTCTACCTGATTTTTCATTAAAGCGATTAATGGGGAAACCACAATCGCCGTTCCATCGGCAATAAGCGCCGGAAGCTGGTAACACAAAGATTTCCCTCCACCCGTTGGCATTACCACAAATGTATCCTTTCCTTTTACGATACTGGTAATTACTTGTTCCTGAAGCCCTTTAAACTGACTAAATCCAAAATATTTCTTCAGCTCCTGATGTAAATCAATTTCCGTCAAACTCATTCAATTGTCTTACAATTTTATATACATTTGCAATACTAAATATACATATTTCTTTAGTACCTACAATTCATAACTCATCTAATTTGAAACTTCAAGAGAAAATTCTTACAGCTGCAAAAGAGACTATTTCCATCGAAGCCAAAGCAATTGCTAATTTAGAAAACTTACTGGATGATGAATTTGTAAAGGCTGTAGAAAACATATACAATTCTAAAGGAAGGGTTATTGTTACCGGCATAGGGAAAAGTGCTGTTATTGGGACCAAGATTGTCGCCACGCTTAACTCTACAGGGACCCCTGCAGTGTTTATGCATGCAGGCGATGCCATTCACGGCGATCTGGGAACCATCCAGAAAGAAGATGTGGTACTTTGTATCTCCAAAAGTGGCAACAGCCCCGAAATAAAGGTTCTGGTACCATTCATTAAGAATTTCAACAATACGCTTATTGCGATTACCGGAGATAAATCTTCTTTTCTGGGACAGGCAGCAGATTATGTCCTCAACTCTTATGTAGAAAAAGAAGCCTGCCCGAACAATCTTGCACCAACAACAAGTACCACTGCCCAACTGGTAATGGGCGATGCAGTGGCAATTTGTCTTTTGAAGCTGAAAGGATTTTCAAGAAAAGATTTCGCCAAGTACCATCCCGGTGGTTCGCTGGGCAAAAAATTATACTTGCGTGTAGGCGACATTACGGTTCAAAATCTAAAGCCACAAGTTTCTCCTGAAAGTAACCTCACAGAGGTTATTCTTGAAATTTCTGAAAAGATGCTGGGCGTAACTGCAGTTATTGAAAATGAGAAAATTGTTGGTATAATTACAGATGGTGATATCAGGAGAATGATTAGAAATAATGAAGAAATTAAAGGCCTTACTGCAAAAGATATAATGAGTGCAAACCCAAAACTTATTGATCATAACTCATTAGCGGTCGATGCTCTCGAAATTATACAGGAAAATAAAATTTCCCAGTTACTTGCCGCTGAAAATGGAAGGTACACCGGTGTGGTACACCTTCATAACTTAATTCGCGAAGGAATCTTATAATGAAGAAAATAGCTCCCCCTCAACCTGAACAGGAACATGAAATGTCTTTCCTGGATCATCTCGAAGATTTAAGGTGGCACCTTATAAGGGCAACACTTGCTGTACTAATTGCTGCTGCTGCTGCTTTTTTGGCAAAGAGTTTTATTTTTGATGTCCTGCTTTTTGGACCCAGCAAAGGTAGCTTTTTCTCCTACGATATGCTTTGCAAAATTTCCACTTTTATAGGGATAGACGGCGGATTTTGCTTTGATGACATGCCCTTCAGGATACAAAGTAGAACCATGGGCGGACAGTTTTCAGCACACGTCTGGACCTCGATAACTGCAGGTTTTATAGTTGCATTTCCATATATAATCTATGAATTCTGGAAATTTGTAGCTCCGGCCATGCATGATTATGAAAGAAAAAATGCCAAAGGATTTATTTTCATTTCCTCTCTGCTCTTCTTTATTGGAGTATTGTTCGGATACTATGTAGTAACTCCTCTATCCATAAATTTCCTCGGAAAATACCAGGTAAGCGAAACTGTTTTTAACGATTTTGACCTAAGTAGTTATATAAGCCTTGTAAGAGCTTCGGTTCTCGCGAGTGGTCTCATTTTTGAACTACCTATCGTCATTTATTTCCTTACAAAAGTAGGGGTGGTAACTCCTGATTTCCTTAGGAAGTATAGAAAATATGCCCTTGTTATTGTATTAATACTTTCCGCGGTTATTACCCCACCAGATATTGTAAGCCAGGTAATTGTAGCCATTCCGGTGCTTATCCTGTACGAGGTTAGTATCTTCATCTCCAAGGTGATTTACAAAAGAGAATTAAAAAATCTAAAGAAAAAAGAAAATGCCAAATAAAGTAGAAGAATTCAATGCTTACCGCCAGCAAATGAATGATAAGATCCTGAATGAGAATAATAAAATTCTTAAACGGATCTTTAACCTCGATACCAACGCCTTCGCAGAAGGAGGAGCTTTGGATAAGAAAACAAAGGAACTGTTGGGTTTGGTTGCTTCTGTAGTTTTAAGATGTGACGATTGCGTAAAATACCACCTGGAATCCAGCTATAAACAAGGCGTGGCCCGCGAAGAAGTAATGGAAACTTTAAGCATCGGGACCCTGATTGGGGGAACTATTGTAATTCCTCATTTACGAAGAGCTTTTGAATACTGGGAAGCGCTGGAAGAAGCCAAAGAAGAATAAACTTTTGATATAGTTAGTGCTTCAATCAGGATTAAATAATCAGAAATGAAATTACGCGCCGAAAAGTTAGTAAAGACATACAAAGGAAGAGCTGTTGTTAAAGGGATTTCCGTGGAAGTAAACCAGGGAGAAATTGTTGGTTTATTAGGCCCTAACGGGGCAGGAAAGACTACTTCTTTTTATATGATTGTAGGATTAATTAAACCAAATAGCGGCAATATATTTTTAGACAAAGCCGATATTACGAAGTATCCTATGTACAAGCGGGCGCAAAATGGTATAGGATATCTGGCACAGGAGGCTTCTGTTTTTAGAAAATTGAGTATTGAAGACAATATAATGAGCGTTTTGGAGCTCACTTCTTTATCTAAAAAAGAGCGACAATTGAAGATGGAATCGCTTATTGAAGAGTTCGGTTTAGGACATATCCGCACAAACCGGGGCGACCTTTTAAGTGGTGGAGAACGGCGGCGGACGGAAATAGCCCGCGCTCTTGCAACCGACCCAAAGTTTATACTGCTGGATGAACCGTTTGCCGGTGTGGATCCTGTGGCAGTTGAAGATATCCAAAGAATTGTAGCTCAGCTGAAAAATAAAAATATCGGGATTCTAATTACCGACCATAACGTACAGGAAACCCTCGCGATTACCGACCGTACTTATCTTATGTTCGAAGGAAATATTTTAAAGCACGGGCAACCTGAAGAACTGGCTGCAGATGAAATGGTGAGAAAGGTTTACCTGGGCAAAAACTTCGAATTACGGAAAAAGAAAATTTTTGACTAAATCAGTTATCAGAATATCAGAGGTACGCCAGCAATTTTTCGTTAAGAAATTTCTTCACAATTTGTTTAAGTAACGACTTTTACTTTTCACTTTTTTCAGTACTCCACTTCCTTCTCCTTCTTCTGATCACCAAAAATTAGTGAAAGCAGTACATAGCTAATAATAATTACCGGTACAGCAGCAAACTGAAGAAAAATAACAAGCAACAGGCAAAGTATAATAAAGATATACCTGACTTTGTTATTCTTAAATGACCAGTCAGAAAATTTAAGTGCAAATAATTTTACTTCAGCATTTAAAAGATAACAACTCAACAATGTTAAACCTATTAAAAACCATTCATTTAAAATTAAAGAAGAGACAATTTCACCGGGCTGAAAGGAAAGTATGAGCGGCAAACTCAGTATAAGAAGTGCGTTGGCAGGTGTAGGAAGTCCGATAAAGGAATCGGTTTGCCTGTCGTCTACATTAAATTTTGCTAATCGGTAAGCAGATGCAAGGGTAATTAAAAGACCTATTAAAGCCAAATTATTAAAGTTCCATTCCAGAATAGTATCGTCTACATTCCATTCGGTAGAAGTTCCGCTGCTGGTATTTGGAAGGGCAATATTCAGCATTTGATACATCACGATCCCCGGAACAACACCACTGGTTACAGCATCTGCCAAAGAATCCAGCTGAAGTCCCACTTCACTTTTCACATCCAGAGCACGCGCCGCGAGACCATCAAAAAAGTCAAAAAATATGCCCAGCGCAACAAAAACAGCAGCCATAATCAGACTGCCCTGTACAGCAAAAATAACAGCGATACTACCGCTTAACAGGTTAAGAAGAGTTATAATGTTGGGGACGTGCCTTTTCAAATCCATAGAAATTTTTATATGAAGATACTAAAGTAAGCATTATTGGCAAGAGGAACTGTCATAAATAAGAGCACCCTAAAAATGGCACTTATTGACCTTCAGAAATTGGAATCACATTGGCACATCTTCTGTGTTAGATTCTTTGCTATACAAGTGCATGAATAACTCGCTGTTTGTTATTTTTGAATGCATTTACTGTATTACTTTTAGAAATTGTCCATTTTAGCTTAACAACAAAAAACATGAAGAATATTTTACTGGCGATTTTAAGCGGAATTATACTCGCAATGGGATGGCCAACATACGGCTTTCCGTTTCTATTGTTTGTTGCTTTTGTGCCTCTTATGTTTGCCGAATTTAAAATCCGGAATTTTTCCAGTTACAGTAAGCTAAAGACTTTTGGAGTAGCCTATCTCACTTTCTTTATCTGGAACCTCATCACTACTTACTGGATATATTTTTCCACCCCTTTTGGCGGTGCCTTCGCTATTCTCGCCAATTCATTGCTGATGAGTGTGGTTTTTCTTCTTTACCATGTGGTTGCCAAAAGAACCAATTTTACCGCAGCTTCTTCTTTCCTTGTCAGTATCTGGATCGTTTTTGAAAAAATTCATTTAAACTGGGATTTTTCGTGGCCATGGCTAAACCTGGGAAATGGCTTTTCAGAATATCACAATCTTATTCAATGGTATGAGTATACGGGTACTTTTGGCGGTACTTTGTGGATCTGGCTGGTAAATATTGCTGCATTTAAAGCAGTTTTACTTTACCGGGAATTTGAAGATAAAGCAGTTATTTACCGCGGAATATTTAAAACCAGCCTTCTGCTAATTATTCCAATTTCCGTCTCCTACATTATCCGGTACAATTATGAAATGCCGGAAAGGTCTTTGGAAGCAGTAGTGCTTCAGCCAAATATAAATCCGTATACTGAAAAATATAACACCAATGACGCCCGTATTGCAACCTTGCTCACAGATATAGCCGAAGAGAAAACCACGGAATCTACTGCACTACTTGTTGCGCCTGAAACTGTTTTTGCAGATGGCACGGTGCTACAGGAATTCGGAAATTCTGAAGCAGCTTATTTCGGCCGGCAGATCGTCCGGAAGTACGATAATTTGAATTTTTTAGGAGGCGTTTCTTTTTATCAGCGGTTCAGTGATCCTGCCCAGGTGCGACGACAAAGCAACCAACTGGGTCCAAATGACTGGTATGATGATTATAATTCGGCATTTTTGATAAGTGATGGTGAATCGCAGCTCTACCACAAGTCGAAGCTCGTGGTCGGCGTCGAAAATTTTCCTTATCAGAGTTTTTTAAAGCCCATTTTAGGTGATGTAATGATCGATTTAGGCGGAACAGTCGCTATGAAGACCACTCAGCCTGAGCGGGAAGTTTTTCAGCTTGATAATGGCGCTTTTACGGCACCTATCATTTGCTATGAATCTGTTTATGGGGAGTATGTTACCGGCTATGTACGAAATGGAGCCGAATTTCTTACTATTATAACTAATGATGCCTGGTGGGGCGACACCCAGGGTCATGAGCAACATCTTAGTTATGCCAAATTAAGGGCAATCGAAACCCGAAAGTCAGTTGTGAGAAGTGCCAACACCGGAATTTCAGCGTTTATTGATCCGTTGGGTGATGTTGGCAAAACTTTGGAGTACGAAAAACGCGGAAGCATAAAATCAGACGTACTGCTCAATGATGAAAAAACTTTCTATGTGAAATACGGGGATTACATCTCCAGGGTCGCACAATTCCTGGCGCTTTTCATCTTTCTTTTTGCTATGGTAAAGTATAAAAGGCACCGGCCGGCGTGAGTTCGTCTATTGCTTGTTGTTTGTTGTTTGTTGTTCAGAGTTTAGTTTTAAAACAAAGTTTCGGTAATGGATTAAATGATTCGAGACATTACTCCGGTTGCGAGTTAAAAGTAATAAACTGAAGAAGAGGTAGACATTGCGAAAACTACTGGTTCATTGAAGTTACTAGTCCCCCTGAGCCTGTCGAAGGATGGATTTCTACGGACTTTTTCTTACTGAAGTAACAAACAGCCTGGGGACGACATTCGTTTCCCA
>NZ_JAVRHO010000033.1:0-27336 GCF_031846515.1 Autumnicola lenta | reverse complement strand
AAGAGTTGAAATTTCTCTTGATGAAGAAAAAGAAATGAGAGAATAAGAAGTAGTTATGTAGTTATATAGAGTTAAATTTCTTTACTAAAAACGTCCCGATTAGTCGGGGCGTTTTTTATTTTTGGTAGCATGAGATCATTTATAAACCGCGTGCTTCAACGCCTTCTATCTTCCGAAGAAAATATTTCAGAAATAACGTTTGTACTTCCCAGCAAAAGGGCCGGAGCATTTCTTATTAACGAACTTTCCAGGCTTAGCGAAAAAAACATTTTCGCCCCCAAAATTTATAGTATTGAACAATTTACTGAAGAGATTTCCGG
Organism: Autumnicola lenta; assembly: GCF_031846515.1. Lineage (NCBI taxonomy): Bacteria > Pseudomonadati > Bacteroidota > Flavobacteriia > Flavobacteriales > Flavobacteriaceae > Autumnicola > Autumnicola lenta. The sequence continues at coordinate 27,016 of NZ_JAVRHO010000033.1, read as the reverse complement.
TTTAAAAACTGTAGACAATACCATTTCGATTTTCGAGTTCTTTGAAGTGTACCAAAGGTGTACTCCAAAAGAAGAACAGGAAGATTTCGACACTTTCATGAATTGGGCACAAACGCTCATCCACGATTTCAATGAAGTAGACCGCTACCTGATCGATCACCGTGCATTCTTTAATTATCTTTCAGAAATTCAGGATCAAAAACACTGGTTTTTACAGGAAGAAAAAACAGATTTAATAAAAAACTATCTGAAGTTCTGGCACAAATTACCAGAATTCTATGAGAAACTTTCAGATAAATTTCGCTCTAAAAAGCAGGGATATCAAGGTCTCATTTACCGCAAAGCTTCAGAAAAAATCGCTGAATATGCCGCCGGACATTCTCAAAAGCATGTTTTTATCGGATTTAATGCGCTAAATGCTGCGGAAGAAAAAATATTCCAATATATGCTGGAAAATACTACTGCAGAAGTTTTTTGGGATATGGATGAAATTTTTCTCCAGGACCGGGAGCACGGTGCCTCTCTCTTTATAAGAGAATACCTGGAAAAATGGCCCTATTACCAAAACCACTCAATTCCTTTAACAACTGAAGAATACGCCGGAGAAAAGAATATTGAAATTGCTGGTATTCCCAAAAATATAGGGCAGGCAAAATATTTAGGTGAAATTTTGGCAACTATGGACCAGTCTGAACTGGAAAAAACAGCGGTTGTACTGGGAGAAGAAGATTTACTACTTCCGGTTTTAAACAGCCTGCCACCCCACATTTCTGCACTTAATATCACAATGGGATTCCCTCTTAAAAACGCTCCAATAACTTCCTTTTTTGAAAAGCTTTTTCATATCCACCTTAACAAAGAAAAAGAATATTATTACAAGGATGTTATTTCCATAATTAATCATCCTGCAATTGCCCCTATTTTGAATCCGCATGCTGCAAAGGCAACCGCAAAGATTAGTAAAGAAAATATAGTTTACCTAAAGCCCGAAAAACTAATTTCCTTTTTTCCTGAAGATCTTAAAAACCTCATTACTTATTGCTTTAAAGATTGGCAAGATGCTCCAAAACTGGCGCTGCAAAATTTACAGGATATTATTTCTGAAATAAAGGCACACCTCAAATCAACAGAAAACAACCTGGGGCTGGAATTCCTTTACCAGTTTCACGTACTTTTTAACAAGCTGGAAAACCTGAACGAATTGTATCCTCACATAAAAACTATTAAGTCCTTACACAGCTTCTTCAGGGAAATGATGAGTACCCAAAGCCTGGATTTCCAGGGGCGACCGTTTAACGGACTCCAATTAATGGGGATGCTGGAATCCCGCGCGCTGGATTTTGAAAATGTTATTATCACCTCGGTGAATGAAGGGGTGCTACCTTCAGGGAAATCCAGCAATTCTTTTATTCCGTACGATCTTAAAAAAGCATATAATCTACCGACTTATAGAGAAAAAGATGCGGTATACACCTATCACTTTTACCGATTGCTGCAAAGGGCAAAAAAGGTGACGCTGCTATACAACACTGAAAGCAGCGGATTAAATGCCGGTGAAAAGAGCCGTTTTTTGACGCAGCTGGAAATAGAAAAACAGCCCAAACATCAAATAATTAAAAAATCCATTGCGCCCAAAGTAAGTGCAAATCCAAAGCAGCTTCAGGAAATACAGAAAACGCCGCAAATCATGGAGAAAATCCGATCTTTGGCAGCTTCGGGATTTTCACCTTCAGCTTTAACGACTTACATCAGGAATCCACTCGATTTTTACCACCAGTATGTTCTGGGCATCAGGGAGCAGGAAGAAGTAGAAGAAACTGTGGCTTATAACACGCTGGGAACGGTAGTTCACGATACGCTTCAGAATTTCTATGAACCTTATGAAAATCAGCTCATTTCCGAAGAAATTATTGAAACTTTTATAAAGCGGGTCGATAGCGAAATTAAACTTCAGTTTGAAAAATCTTATACCCGTTCGCCCATGAACAGAGGCCAGAATTTGCTCATTTTCGAAGTGACAAAACGCTATCTTCTCAATTTTTTAAAATATGAACAGAAACGTCTCAAACGAGGGGATGAAATCCAAATCCTGCAGATAGAAAACAACCTTAAAGCTCCTCTGGAAATTCCCGGACTGAACTTCCCCATCTTCATACGCGGAAAAGTAGACAGGGTTGAAAAGACAAACGGAATTACCAGGATTATCGATTATAAAACCGGAAAAGTAGAACAAAATAAAATTGAAATTTTCGACTGGGAAGCCATCGCTACAGATTATGATAAATACAGTAAAAGTTTCCAGGTATTGACTTATGCAACGATGATAAACATAACCAAAAGGTTAGAACAGCCTGTGGAAGCCGGAATAATTTCCTTTAAAAATCTAAAGGGCGGATTTCTGAAATTTTGCAAAAAAGAGACTCCGAACCAGCGAAGTGCTAAAAAATATAAAATAAACAATGATATTCTCGAATCTTTTAAGATAGAATTGAACAAATTAATTGTGGAAATCTGTAATCCTGAAGTACCTTTCACCGAGAAAGAAATAAAGAAATCCTACGGAAGTTTTTAGGGAAGGCTTCCTCTCCAAAAAAGAATAAATGGAAATCAAAAAAAATTTAGTGATAGAAGGAAAACACGGCAAACCCATTGTTGCCGATCTATTTTTTGAATCTGAAAATAAACCAAAACCCATAGTAATATTTTGTCACGGTTACAAAGGCTTTAAAGACTGGGGCGGCTGGAATTTAATGGCCGAATGGTTTGCCCGCAAAGGTTATTTCTTCGTGAAATTTAATTTCTCACATAACGGAACTACTCCAGATAACCCGACGGAATTTTTAAATATCGAGGCTTTTGGAGATAACAATTTCACCAAAGAACTGGACGATTTACAATCTGTTATAGATTACCTGTTACTTCCCGATTTTAAATATTTAGCACATCTGGACGTTTCAGATATTAACCTTATTGGCCATTCCAGGGGCGGCGGAATTACTATAATTAAAGCTGCGGAAGAAAAAAGAATTACCAATCTTATCACCTTTGCATCGGTAAGCGACTTTGGATCGAGGTTTCCAAAAGAGGACGAACTTGAATTGTGGAAGAAAAAAGGTGTTCGATATATTACCAATACCAGGACAAAACAGCAACTCCCGCATCACTTTCAATTTTACCGCAATTTTAAAGAGAATGAAGAGCGCCTGAACATTCAGAAAGCAGCAAAGAAGCTGGAAATCCCACATCTGGTTGTTCACGGCAGTAGTGACACGAGCGTTTCCATAGCAGATGCCGGTAATCTTTTTGAATGGAGCCCGACCTCAAAATTATTACTTGTGGAAAATGCAGATCATGTTTTCGGAATGAAACACCCGTGGAAAGAAGAAGATTTCTCTAAAGATTTCAAGTATGTCCTGGACAATACTTTGAAATTTATGGAAACAGACGATCAGGATTTAATAGATGCTTACGGAGACTAGAAAAGAGCGTAAAAGCAAAAACCACTGCGTTTGCAGTGGTTTTGTGGAGAATATCGGAGTCGAACCGATGACCTTTTGGCTGCCAGCCAAACGCTCTAGCCAGCTGAGCTAATCCCCCGTTTGAGTGGCAAATGTAATAATTTTCTTGAAATAACTAAATCTTTTATTTTCTGAATTTCAGATGATCACAATTGCTAAGAAAAAACATCTTGAGCAGATAAAACTACTTACCGACTCCTGCGCTGTGGCTATGCGGCAAAAAGGAATTTACCAATGGAAGGAACATTACCCTTCCAGGGAGCGACTTTCCGAAGATATTGAAAAGCAGGAGTTGTATATAAAGGTCGAAAATTGCCAAATTGAAGGCATCATTGTTTTGACCAGTTTTATGGACAAAGAATATCTTCCTGTTAAATGGCTCACCAATAGCGGAAATAACCTCTATATCCACCGCCTGGCAACAAATCCTGCTAAATGGGGCTCCGGGACTGGAAAAGCACTCATGGATTTTGCTGAAAATCATGCCCGGCGGCATAACTTTGAATCCGTGAGGCTGGATACCTTCAGTAAAAACAAGCGCAATCAGCAATTTTACGAATTCCGCGGCTACAAAAAGCTGGGAAATATTTTTTTTTCGAAGCAAAGTGAACATCCTTTTCATTGTTACGAGCTGGTGCTCTAAAATGGCAATTTTCGGCCTTAGTTTTAAAAGCAAGCCTGAAAACAGCAGCAGATATTTATATTTGCAACTTAATCTTTCTCAGTGGCGACTTCGGTAAGTTTTAGGAACATCAACAAAATCGCTATTCCGGCGATAATTGCAGGAATTGCAGAGCCGCTTATTTCGCTCACAGATATCGCGGTTATTGGAAATGTTGAAGAAAATTCTGTAGAAGCCCTGGCCGCAGCTGGGATTGTAGGTTCTTTTCTTTCTGCTATCATTTGGATTGTTGCGCAAACAAAAACAGCAATTTCAGCAATAGTCTCTCAGCATCTTGGTGCTAACAGGCTGCACGCGGTAAAAACGCTTATTCCGCAGGCCATTGGTTTTAATTTCCTTTTCAGTTTAGTTATTTATGCCGTTACCGCTTTTTTTGCTGAAGCGATTTTTAGCGCTTATAATGCCGAAGGCCTTATTTTACAATATTCAGAAAATTATTACCAGATTAGGGCGCTGGGTTATCCTTTAACGCTGGTTACTTTTGCGATATTTGGAGTTTTTCGGGGTCTGCAAAATACGCTGTGGGCAATGAAATGCAGCCTTACCGGTGCCGTCGTGAACGTGGCGCTGGATTATTTGCTGGTATACGGAGTTGAAGGTTATATTCCCGCCATGCACCTGGAAGGTGCTGCTTTTGCCAGCCTCGCCGCCCAGGCTACAATGTTGGTCATGGCACTCTGGTTTTTTTTTAAGAAAACTCCGTTTCATTTTAAGTTGAGTTTTAATATTAATCCGCAAATGAGGCCGTTGTTGCTTATGGCGGCTAATCTTTTTGTACGAACCGCTGCCCTTAATTTCGCTATTTACCTTGCCAACGCCTATGCTACAGATTACGGAAAAAATTATATCGCTGCGCAGAGTATTTTAATGAACATCTGGCTATTCTTTAGTTTTTTTATTGATGGATACGCCAACGCCGGAAATGCCATTGGCGGACGTTTACTTGGCGCAAGGGATTATAAAAATTTATGGGAACTGAGTAAAAAGATAAGTCTCTATGCGGTTCTTATTGCATTGATTTTAATGGGAATCTGCGCAATTTTTTATGAACAAATCGGCCTGTTATTTAATAAAGAAGCCACTGTCCTTGCCTTATTTTCTTCAGTATTCTGGATTGTTTTACTGATGCAGCCTGTAAATGCCATTGCTTTTATGTTCGATGGAATATTTAAAGGTCTGGGTGAAGCAAAATATCTTCGGAATGTTCTTCTGGCCGCTACTTTCCTGGGGTTCACTCCCACCCTGCTAATTTCAGATTATTTCGGACTAAAACTGCACGCTATCTGGATGGCTTTTTTCGTTTGGATGCTGATAAGGAGCAGCGCTTTAGTCATCCAATTCCGAAGAAAATATTTAGATAAGGAAGTTTGAATAGTCTTTCTTTCATCGGGTATCACGGCAAACTTCCGAAGAAAATATTTTGATAAGCAAATAATAGTCCACCGAATGGGATTGTCTTTTGCAGCTAATTATTAGCTTTTATAACTTATATTTTGTCCTGTTTTTTTGTCCTGTTTTTTCAAACATCTTCAATTCTATACCTTTTTTTAGATCCCGGCTTGCTGTGGCGCCAGAAATATCCTTAAAAACCTCCATATAATCTTTTCTCGTAAACTCTGCCTTGTCTAAGCTAACAAAATATTCCAGCCTATCCTTTTCTGTAAATATTCTATGACTAAAATCCAGTGAACCTGTTAATGACTGGTCAATTATACCTAACATATAGGCTAAAAAAGGTGTGGAGCTACCAGCCTTATCACTTTTTGCTAAAGCGGCATAATATCTTTCCTGATCCTGACTTATTAAAGTTTCAAAAGGAATGTACTCGAATACCGGATATTTATGCATTAAGATTAGTGTTTGCCATAACCTTCCCATTCTCCCATTTCCATCTATAAATGGATGTATAAACTCCATTTCATAATGAAAAACACAGCTTTTTATGAGTTCAATTTCCTCTGATTTTCTCAAATATTCAAATAAATCCTTCATTAGATACGGAACATTCTCATGTGGTGGTGCGAAATGCTCTACATTCGAGCCTTTCATAATTCCTACTCCTTGTTTTCTGTATTTCCCCGCACCCTCTATCAAATCTTTCATTAGATCCCTGTGACAATCTAAAAAAGATTTTTCTTCAAAAGGATTATAATTCACAAGACTCCCATAAATTTCAATGGCATTCAAAACTTCCCTCACATCTCTCTCAGGTCCTATCACCCTTTTGTTATCTAAGAGTGCGGTTATTTGCTGCTCAGAAAGGGTATTTCCTTCTATTTTTAAAGAGGAATGGATTGTTTTTATTTTATTTTCCTTCCTTAGCTTCGGCGATGGTTTGGCTAGATAATTAGCATTTATAGCTCCAATTTTTTCTGAAATTGAAGTTATAGATTTTAGTATTATAGGGGTAACTTGATATGGTGGCTTCATTTGATAGTATCATTTGATAGTATCAAATATAAGTGGTTTTTTATTGTTCAAAAATGTGTCATGCTCTAAAATGCCAATTATCGACCTGCAGAAGTGAAGAATTCGACAAACTCCGAACTACAAACTCCAAACAAATATGTAAATTTGAGTAAAACCAAAGCAAACAATGACCACCACACGCGAAAACGGCAGCCTATACACCAAAGTTAAAAACAAAATTGCCACCCTGGAATTTGGACATCCTGCGAGCAACTCTTTTCCCTCCGAATTATTGAAAAGACTGGAAAAAGAAATTAACCGTCTTTCTGAAGATGATTCTGTAAACCTCATTATCCTTAAATCTGAAGGCGAAAAAGCTTTTTGTGCCGGTGCTTCTTTTGATGAACTTATGGAAATTGAAAACCCCGAATCTGGCAAAGAATTTTTTTCCGGCTTTGCAAATGTGATCAATTCCATGAGAACATGTAAAAAGCTTATTATAGGTCGTGTACAGGGAAAGACTGTAGGCGGCGGAGTAGGTCTTGTTGCTGCGTGTGACTATGCTATGGCCACAGAGGCCGCGGCAATAAAACTTTCGGAACTGAGCATAGGTATTGGTCCGTTTGTAATTGCCCCGGCCGTAGAAAGAAAAATGGGAGTTGCCGCTTTGGGAGAGTTAACGCTGGCTGCCCATGAATGGAAAAATGCCTATTGGGCAAAGGAAAAAGGCCTGTACGCAAAGGTTTTTGAATCTATTAAGGATCTTGATAAGGAAATAGAATTTTTTTCTGAAAAACTGGCCTCCTATAATCCGCAGGCTTTGCTGGAAATGAAGCGCGTTTTGTGGAAAAACACTATCCACTGGGATAAATTGCTGGAGGAAAGAGCAGAAGTTTCAGGGGAATTAGTACTTTCAGAATTTACAAGGGAAGCTTTGTCAAAATTTAAAAAATAAGAAATAAACACAATGTAAATTATTAAAAACTAGAATCAAATGTATTTAAATTACATTAATTTTGATAACGACCCTGCTTATCAATAAGGATATGAATTAGGTTTTAGAATAGGATCCTTTATAGGCGGACACTGGCTTCTAATAGCAGTAACGCTTTTAATATTAGGTAGCATTTTGTTCTTCATAAGAAGGTCCAGGCGAAAAAGTCTTCAAAAATTAGCTAAACCAGTAGATTCAAAAACCTAAAATTTTCTTACTGCCAGTGGATATATAAAATAAACATTCTACCTTTTCAGATTACTTTGAACTTTGAACTTTTAATGGCCTTACAACAGCATTTACCACAGGACCGCGACCCATCTGAAGATCAGATGTGGGGATACAGCTTATGGGAATTTATTGCCGGTAACTGGATGTACCTTATTGCGATAATTTTTCTGCTGGCCATTTTTTTTTACGCGCGTTATAGCTGGCGCAAAAGACACGAAAAATGATGCAACAGGAGACAGAAATGCCCGATGGAGAAGCCTGGGAAATTCTCAGCTTCCTCAGTGGTTATGGATTTTGGCTCTTACTGGCCATTTTGCTGGTAGCGGTAGTGCTTTACAAAAAGTTCAGGAAGTAATTAGCGGGTTTTTAACCAGCCCGTAATACTCAGCCGTTCCTGTTTCACCGGCTTTACCTCATGCTCCAGCACCTGACTTTCAAAAATTACCATACGACCCGGAAAAGGAAAAATACTTTCTGAAGTTTCAACTCCATTTTCATCCTTATAGATCACGAGTTCTCCGCCATTTTCAGGCTTCCAGTCTTCCTGGTTGAGATAACAAACCATAGAAAGTTTACGCCGTCCGTCATTCTGGAAAGTATCCAGATGCCGCTTATAGAATGTTCCTTCAGGATAAAGTGCATAATGAAATTCCTTCGTCAGGATTCCGAGGAAACAGGTTTTATTCAGGTAATCTACAAGAGAATTGATTTTCTTGAAAAACAACTTTTCTGCATCGCCAGCTTCAGCTTCGTTAATCCACAAAATAAAATCCCCGCGTACAGATTTTGCTATTACTTCGTTGGTCCTGTTACCAATAGCCGCTTTTTTAAAATTGTCTTCGGTATATTTATTCAGAAGGGAATTGCGCAGCGCCTCCACTTCGTCTTCGTCAAAAAAAGAATCGACAATCGAGTACTGGTTCTCTAATAGATCAGAAATGATCTTCTCGTACAGCGGATTCTCCCGAAACTCCAGCTGCTCATATAACTCTTCTGATGTTGCTTCCATAGTGAAAAAATTTGCCAAATATAAAGTAGAAAATGATTGCCTGTATAAAAAATTTATGCGTCGAAAATCTTTTATCTTTGCAGCAAAATCGAGATGCCATGAGCAAGATAAGGATTACCAAACAATTTTCTTTTGAAACCGGCCATGCCCTTTACGGCTACGACGGCAAATGCAGAAATGTTCACGGCCATAGTTATAAATTGAGTGTTACAGTTTTGGGAGAGCCAATTACAGATCCAGCGCATGTAAAATTTGGAATGGTAATCGATTTTGGCGACCTTAAAAAAATTGTGAAGTCAGAAATTGTAGATCAATTTGACCATGCCACCGTTTTTAATAAAAACACGCCACATGTCGAGCTTGCAAAGGAACTTCAGGACCGCGACCATCATGTGATTTTGGTGGATTACCAACCCACGAGCGAAAATATGGTTATCGACTTTGCTTCAAAAATTCAGAAACACCTGCCGTCCCATATTCATTTACATTCTTTAAAACTTCAGGAAACTGAAACTTCGTTTGCCGAGTGGTATGCGAGTGATAATGAGTAGGGCGCAACCCTAACGGGTCGGGCTATTCGCTTTTAGTCCCGCCGCACAAAAAAGTGCACCGGGAGCTAACCGCTGCTATCCCTTGCGCAACCACCCCGGCCTCCGGCCACCCCTCCTTAAAAGGAGGGGAGCTTAAAAAACGTACATGACAGTTCCTTCCCTTTTTTAAAGGAAAGATGGACATAAGGGTTGAGTTCATTCTCACTCTAAAAATTTAAATTTTAGATGCTCGCTTATATCTTATTTTTCAGATCTTTGTAAAAATTGCAGAAGATGGCCACAGTAGAGGAAATAAGAAATGGCTTAATCGACAAAATCCTTTCTATTCAGAACAAGGAAATCTTGGTTGCTCTGGATAGAATTGCTGATTTTAATGGTTCAGAATCAGATGTTATTCCATTAACAGAAGAACAAAAAGAAATTTTGCAAATGGCTGAAGATGATATTCAAAACGGAAGGCTGATTTCTCAAGAGGAAATGAGCAAACGAAATATTGAATGGCTGGGCGAAAGATAATCTGGACCAAAACAGCCGATATACAGTTGGTTGGTGTTTTGGGATACTGGGTTAAACGAAATAAATCTAATGTCTATTCAAGAAGACTAATTCATCTGGTAACGGACAGGACAAAGCAGATTGCCGAAAATCCTTTCCTTTACAAGCCAACTAACTTTAAAAACGTAAGAGTAGCATCTTTGGGAAATTTCAGCATTTATTATAAGCTTTTTAAAATTTCAGATAATCATCACTTCATTTTGGGACAACCTTCAAGACCCAAAACAACTCTTAGATATTTTGAAAAACAATACATGATTCATTCTCCTCATTGAGGAGGGAAATCAGACCTCACAGATACTGTGTTTAAAACCTGTGAGGTCTTGTGCTTAAAATATTATCTTTACAGCCAGAATTGATTTTATGACTATTCCTGAAGGCAAAAAGGTTTATTTTTCCAGCGACAATCATCTTGGTGCGCCTACTCAAAAAGAGAGCAGACTGCGGGAAAAGAAATTTGTACAGTGGCTCGATGAAATTAAGGAGGATGCTGCTGCCATTTTCCTGCTCGGGGATCTCTTTGATTTCTGGTTTGAATACAAACATGTTGTTCCCAAAGGATTTGTGCGTACCCTTGGCAAACTTGCTGAAATTAAGGACAGCGGAATTCCGGTATACTTTTTCGTAGGGAACCACGACTTGTGGATGAATAATTATTTTGAAGAGGAACTTGATATTCCGGTTTTTCATAAACCCAAAGAATTTGAATTCAACAACAAAACTTTTCTGATTGGACATGGCGACGGGCTTGGTCCCGGGGATCACGGCTATAAACGTATGAAGAAGGTCTTTACTAATCCGTTTTCAAAATGGCTTTATCGCTGGCTCCACCCCGATCTTGGCGTTCCGCTGGCGCAGTATTTTTCTATTAAAAATAAAATGATTTCAGGTGAAGAAGACCAGGGATTCCTGGGAGAAGATAAGGAGTGGCTTATTCAGTACTGCAGCCGAAAACTGGAAAAAAAGCACTATGACTATTTTCTGTTCGGGCACCGGCATTTACCCCTTGAATTTCAGCTAACTGAAAAATCTATGTACATCAACACCGGAGACTGGATTAATTACTATACCTATGCTGTTTTTGATGGGGATGATGTAAAGTTGGAAAAGTTGTAGGATTGAGGAAGCCTCTTATTCTCCTTATTCTTCTGAACTGGATTCCAGCTCATTAATAGATTCTAATAAAGCTTCTCCGTTTTTGCCACTAACAAATAAGTGGTTTCCTTTAATGAATTGTACTCATCCAGAAATATTAAGACAAGGTCTTTACCTCCTTTACGCTTAATGATTACCTCATTAACATTGTCCACTACCTTGTCAAACCAGTACTTTAAATTAGACCGGAAATTACTATAGTTCACTGTTTCCATACAACAAAGATACATTTAAGCACTTAGAATCGTACCTTTTTCATAAATCTAATTTTCATTGCTTTACTTTCTGTAGGAAAGGTTGTTATTCGAGGTCATCACTACTAACACTTATCTTCCAGTTAACACCGAATTTATCCAGGCAAATTCCATAATAAGATCCCCAGAATTGTTCCGAAATTGGAAGCTCAATTTCACCTTCATGGGATAAAGAATTAAACAATTTATCAGCTTCTTCTTTACTATCAGTACCAATTAGAGCGAGAAGTATTTTGCTGTATTATTTTCTCGTTCCCTGCTTTCAATAACGTCAGCTCCCACTAAAATTGTTTCTCTGCTAATTGGTAATTTAATGTGCATTATATGATCATCTGTACAACGCGGGAAATTTTGTCCGGCAAGTTCAGGAACATCTTTATAACGTCCTATGTACTGGAATTCTTTATTAAATATAGATTTATAAAAGTTAAATGCTTCTTCACAATGACCGTTGAAGTATAAATAAGAATTCACTGTTGCCATAAATTGCCGCTAATTCAGTTATTTATACGGTTTAGGGAAAATTGCTTTCTACTTAAAATCAGGTCGTTAGGAATTTGTTTTAAAGCCAATGCCTAATTTTTATAAATATCGTCCAGGTATTGAAATAAATTCAGGCGGAACAATGTGCCTTCAATAAGTTCTGAGATTTGTTCCAGTTCTTCACTGCTTACTGCAAAATCCATTTTTTGAAGCGGTGACCTCAGCAGGATATTTCTGCAGTTTTCGGGATTTTTGCAATTACTGCACGATCTTTTTTCTGCCAGCTTGATGTTACCTGAAAACTGGATGATTTCTTCACGTAGAAGATAAAAACCCATATCCTTAAAAACCAGCTGTATCCTGTTGGGATCGATATTTAAATCTGTATTCTTCCAGCGGAAAGCGATTCCCAGCCGGTTATGGTGAATGATCTCTACGTCGTCCATCTTTGAATGCTTTCTCCAAAGATAAAAAATTATTTAAACTGAATCTAAATAGCGAAAGTTTATTCACAAATATCTTTAAGTCTCAACTGTAGTGAAACATTCCCGTTGTATTCATTTTCGTCTATCACGTACACGGCTTTAAAGACTCTATTCTTTGCTATAATTTCAAGTTTTTTACCTAAACCAAAGCCAATCATATCGAAAACAGGACCTTTCCCTTCCTGTTTTACCTGGCATTTTAAATGACTCTGGTCTGCACCCACACATTTGCCATAACCAGTATCCCGAAGGTTTCTCGTCATAAAAACCGGGGACATATTTCCAGGTCCACATGGTGCAAACTGCTTTAGAATGCGATAAAACTTCGGAGTAATCTCCTTTAAATCCAGTTCAGCGTCTATGGCAATTTCAGGAGTAAGCAGGTTTTTATCAATAGTTTCTGAAACTACCTCTTCAAACTTCAGCTTAAAATTTTCATATTCCGAAGCCAGCAAAGTGAGCCCGGCGGCGTATTTATGACCACCAAACTGTTCGATATGTTCTTTACAGGATTCCAGCGCGTCATAAACATCAAAACCCTTTACAGAACGTGCTGAAGCAGCCAGTTTTTCGCCACTTTTAGTAAAAACAAGTGTTGGGCGGTAATAGGTTTCAGTAAGCCTGGAAGCAACAATACCAATGACTCCTTTATGCCAGTTCTCATGGTACACCACAGTGGTATTGCGATCCTGCTCCTGCGAAGCTTCAATTTGTGCAAGCGCTTCTTCGGTTATTGTTTTATCGGTATCACGTCTATCGGTATTATACTCTTCAATTTCTGAAGCAAATTTTATCGCTGTTTCCTCATCTTCTTCAGTAAGAAGATTTACGGCATGCAGCCCATGCTTCATCCTTCCGGCAGCGTTAATTCGTGGAGCAAGGATAAAAACCACATCGGTAATTGTAATTGAATCCTTTTTTATCTGCTTCAGAATTGCTTTAAAACCCATACGTGGTGCTACATTTATTACATGCAGCCCATGATAAGCCAAAATTCTGTTTTCTCCGGTAATGGGAACAATGTCTGCGCCAATAGCAGTAGCCACCAAATCCAGGTACGGCAGAAGGCTTTCAAGCTTTAAATTCCTCTTTGCGGCAAGTGCCTGTATTAATTTAAAACCTACTCCGCAGCCGCAAAGTTCCTTGTAAGGGTACTCACAATCTTCCCGCTTTGGATCGAGAACCGCCACAGCAGCCGGAATTTCACTCCCGGGCCGGTGATGATCACAGATGATGAAGTCGATGCCTTTTTCTTTAGCATAAGCCACTTTTTCAACGGCTTTTATTCCGCAATCCAAAGCAATAATAAGGCTGATGTCGTTATCTGCCGCAAAATCAATTCCCTTATAGGAAACTCCGTAACCCTCATCATAACGATCGGGAATATAAGTTGCGACAAAAGGAGAGTAGCAACGTAAAAAAGAAGACATTAAAGCGACGCTGGTAGTGCCGTCCACATCGTAATCGCCGTACACGAGGATATTTTCTTCGGAAGCAATAGCTTTTTCAATTCGTGCTACTGCGAGATCCATATCTTTCATCAAATAAGGATCGTGCAGATCACTTAGAGAAGGACGGAAAAATTTTTTTGCATCTTGAAAAGTCGTAATTTCCCGCTGCACCAAAAGAGAGGCAATAGGTTTCCCCACCCCCAGTTCTTCTGAAAGTTTTATTACGGTTTCCTGATCTGGTTTGGGCTTTAAAGTCCAGCGCATTTACTTCAATTTTTTAGCTGAAGATAATAAAGAATTTGAATTATTTAGGCTGTAAAGCTTCTCCTTTAAATTCTATTTTGCTCCAACTGCTTTTCATGAAATTTCTGATATTCTTGTGTCCCGTTCCTTCAGGATTTTTTAGCACATCTTGAAAGTAAACTTCTCCAAAACATGCTAGGACAGCTTCTTCAGAAAGATCGTGCAACTTTCCGAAATAAAAGATTTTACAGCTCCCGTTGTTCTCGCCGGCCTCATTTTTAAGATTTCCGTTTTTAAAATCTGTCGGTGTAAATTTATAGTGAGCATCAATTACTTCCATTGTTTGTGCAAAAGTATTTTGCTCAGTATTTTCTTTAAGTGTAGTGATAAATTTGGCAATTTTCATGCTTTCTGATTTTCTGCGAAGTTGTTAAAAATAATTCTAATTTATGCTTCATAGATAAAGAAACCGAAATTGGATGCTCCTGCCTTTCGGGATCTATCCAATTTTTTCCTTTACCCTTTTCTGAAGCTCAGGCACCACCTCCTCTTCAAACCACAGATTCTTTTTCCTCCAAAAGACATTTACGGGAGATGGATGCGGAATTGGAAAAAATTCCGGGAGATATTCCCTGAAATCGGCTACTTTTTGAGTGAGGTTTTTATGATCCTTCAGGTAATAATTTGAAGCATAAGAGCCGATAAGAATGGTCATTTTTAGGTTATCGAATTTCGAAAGCACCTTCTTATGCCATAATGGAGCACATTCTTTTCTTGGCGGAGCATCCCCGGTTTTTGCTTTTCCGGGATAGCACATGCTCATCGGTAAAATTGCAAAATTGCTCATGTCGTAAAAAGTATCTTTGTCCACACCAAGCCATTCGCGCAGCCTTTTACCACTCTGGTCATTCCACGCAATCCTATTGTTATGTACGACCTGCCCAGGCGCCTGACTTATTAAAACTATTTTAGATTCCGAAGATGCTTCCAGGATTGGCCTTGGCTCAAATGGTAAGTTCTCACGACAAAGATCGCAACGACGGATTTCTTTAAGCAGGTTTTGCATTAAATATTTTTGGTTTTTACCTCTGCAATTATCTTTCCTTTTGAGGATTTTCGATAAAAATTTTAGATGCTTGGAATACCGGCGCGAGAAGATCCTATGCTGAAAGACATGAATGATCCGACGGAAATATTATTTCTTCCCTTCCACAATAACCACAATTTCTCCTTTAGGCGGCTTATTGGAGTAATGCTGCAACACTGCAGCAATAGTTCCTCTGATTGTTTCCTCGTGGAGTTTGGTGATTTCACGAGAGACCGAGGCTTGTCTTTCCGCACCAAAATATTCAGTAAAATGGGTAAGGGTTTTAAGAAGTTTATGAGGAGATTCGTAGAAAACCATAGTCCGGGTTTCTTCAGCTAAAATTTTAAGCCTGGTTTGTCGGCCTTTTTTTACCGGAAGAAAACCTTCAAAAATAAATTTATCATTCGGAAGTCCGCTGTTTACAAGTGCTGGCACAAAAGCTGTGGCCCCGGGAAGGCAATCTACCTCTACTCCAGCCTCTACACAAGCGCGCACCAGTAAAAATCCGGGATCTGAAATTGCCGGAGTTCCGGCGTCACTTATGAGCGCAATAGTTTCTCCATTCTTGATCCGTTGAACGATACTATCCACTGTTTTATGCTCGTTGTGCACATGATGACTGTGCATTTGAGTGGAAATATCAAAATGTTTAAGGAGTTTGCCGCTGTTTCTTGTGTCCTCCGCAAGAATAAGATCGGCCTCTTTAAGCACCCTTAGCGCCCGCAAAGTAATATCCTCAAGATTTCCTATTGGAGTAGGAACCAGGTAAAGCTTGGCCATAAAAACGGACTTTTATGATTCGAATTTATTTTCGATCTTATCAAGAAATTGCTGCTCATATTGCTCTTTTCCCTCCCAGTTGTTGTAATCTGGCTTCACCACCAATTGAATAAATTTATTGGCTTCCTCCAGCGTATGGAAGGTATTTAACTGCGAAAGCACACGATTATAATCTGTAGCATTTCCTTCAAAAAGATGTTTTATAAAAGCCAGACGCTCATTTAATCCAATCGTAATTCCCTTCTTTAACCGGTCATTTAATGACTTTGGGCGTGGTGCTTTTCCGTTTTGATTCACCGGTTCAAACTTCGGCAGACTATCATAATCTACTCCAAAATCATGAAAATCTTTTCTGTTAGCTTCAGGTTGCGGATTTGGCCTAGGGTGCGGCTTCGGCTTATTTTCTGGTTTTTGAACAGGCACTTCAGGTTGTGGTCGTGTTTCCAACTTCTTTTCCTCTTTTTGCTGAGTCTTTTCTGCTCTTTCCTTGGGCGCTACAGGTTGCTGTGGCGGTTTTTCTTCAGTATTTATCCGCGCAAACAAGTCATCAATCTGCTGCGTTTCCTGCGGCATTTCGGCTACAATATTTTTAATTTTTTCGGTGTTTGGTTCTGTGATCGCTTCAGAATCATTATACTCTGTACCATCGGGCGCAAAATACGTAGAGCGATCGTCTATAGGTTCTTTTTGCTCCTCCGAAACTTGTTTAGCCGGCTCTTCAAAAGCAACTTCAGGCTCAGGTTCTTCTAATCCTGTTTCTGCCAGGTGCTTTTCAGTAAAAGCCAGGACACAAAGTTTTTCATACAGATTTCTGGCTTCAGCTTTTAACTGCGCAACATCAAGATTGTCTTTACTATTTACAATTTTCTCTGCAAGCCTTAAAAGCTCATCTTCAATCTTCTTTTTCATAATTCTGCTTTTTACCGGTTAAGACCGACAACTTTAGTTATATTCTGAATTTTACTTAATATTCGAGCTTTAAAATCTTTGAGGCAGGTCTCAAAATCAAAAAGGTTATCATTTATTCTCATAAATTGTCACGAGGGAGTTTACCTATTTCAAAAATACCTGCTTCGCCTTTATAACTTTAGCACCTGCCCCTTCTGCAAAGCTTGTATTTTTAATAAATTTGTTCCACCTTTATGCGAAACGAGGGTAATTCCCATTTCGATTTGAAAATTACAAAATGTTTCTCGAAAATACAGTAAATCACGAAGAGCAATTTGGGTGGATTGAGGTAATTTGCGGAAGTATGTTTTCGGGTAAAACTGAAGAATTGATCCGCAGGCTCAAACGCGCCACTTTTGCAAAACAAAAGGTTGAAATTTTTAAACCCGCCATAGATATTCGATATAACGAAGAAATGGTGGTGTCGCACGATTCCAACGAAATTCGCTCTACCCCGGTTCCATCTGCTTCCAACATCAGGATCCTTGCAGACGGCTGCGATGTGGTGGGCATCGATGAAGCCCAGTTTTTTGATGATGAAATTGTGACGGTTTGTAATGATCTTGCAAATCGTGGGGTGAGGGTAATCGTGGCGGGTCTGGATATGGATTTTAAAGGAAATCCTTTTGGTCCAATGCCCAACCTTATGGCTACAGCCGAATATGTAACCAAGGTACATGCCGTTTGTACCAGAACCGGAAATCTTGCACAATTTAGTTATAGAAAAGCAATAAATGACGACCTGGTTTTTCTTGGCGAAAACGAAGAATATGAACCGCTGAGCCGTGCTGCATATTATAAGGCGATGCTAAGGGAAAGGGTTAAGAAGCTGAACGTGAACGATGCAGAGGAATTAGACCCTAAACTAAAGCAAAAAAATGCCTAAAGCACAGGAAACAGTACTGGAAATAGATCTTGGAGCCCTGGCTCATAATTACAAAACAATCCGCTCGCGGGTTCCGGAAGATGTGAAATTCATGGCTGTTATTAAAGCCTACGCCTACGGAAATGATTCGATCAATATAGCACGAAAACTGGAAGATTTAGGTGCCGACTATTTTGCGGTCGCCTATATCCAGGAAGGTGTACGGCTAAGGCAGGCAGGGATTACTACGCCTATCATGATCTTTCATCCGCAGCAGGAAAATTTCGATCAGCTCGTAGAAAATTGCCTGGAACCAAGCCTTTACAGTGATCATCTTCTCACAGATTTTATAGCTACTGCAGAAAAGCTCGGCCAAAAAGATTATCCGGTACATATTAAATTCAATACAGGAATGAATCGGTTGGGTTTTTCACCGAAAAAGGTGGAAACGGTTTTTGAACGGCTTGCTACCACAGCTGCAGTAAAAGTGCATTCGGTTTTTTCCCATTTGGCAACAAGTGATGACTGGCGGGAGCGGGAATTTACCCTCAACCAGATTAATACTTTCAGAAAAATTGCCGCACGCTTTGTAGAAGAATTCAGTTATGAACCGATTTTACACGTTTGCAATACTTCAGCAATTTTTAATTATCCTGAAGCTGCCATGAGTATGGTTCGCTGCGGAATTGGCCTCTATGGCTTCGGAAATGACGAGGAAATAGATAGAAAATTAAAGCCTGTAGGTACGCTGAAAACATTAATCTCCCAAATTCAGCATTTAAAAGAAGGAGAAACCGTGGGCTATAACAGAACTTTTAAAGCTACCAGGCCAACCAGGATCGCCACGCTGCCACTTGGCTACGCAGATGGTATCCACAGGAAATACGGCAATGAGAAAACCGGGGTTCTTGTTCATGGCAAATTTGCTCCCATTGTTGGTAATATTTGTATGGACATCTTAATGATAGATATAACAGATATAGATTGCGAAGAAGGGGACCAGGTGGTGATTTTTGGTGAACAACCACATGCGACAGATTTTGCCGCAGCCGGGAATACTATTTCTTACGAGCTAATTACAGGGATTTCCCAACGTGTTACCCGCAGGATAATTTCTGAATAAGCGCACCAAGCCTTAGTTTTTTTAGAGATTTTAAATTATTTTCGTCTGAAATAATTTCCCCTATGGCATTTTTTAAAGATTTTAAAACCTTTCTAATGAAAGGCGACATTATTGCTTTGGCAACAGCAGTGGTAATGGGAGCAGCATTTAACAAAATCATCGCTTCTGTGGTTGCAGATGTACTTATGCCGATAATTGGCGTTTTTACAGGCGGAACAGATTTTTCGCAGAAATTCTTTTCACTGGACGGCGAGTACTATGAAACTCTTGATGCCGCGAAAGAAGCTGAGGCTGCTATTGTAACTTACGGTAACCTTTTACAGGCTATAATTTACTTCGTAATCGTGGCATTTTTTATATTTTTACTGCTACGGGCTTACGAGAAGACGAAAACAAAAAAAGAAGCGCCAAAAGTGGCGGCTCCAAAAGGACCTTCCCAAGAAGAATTACTCGTTGAGATAAGGGACGAGCTGAGAAAACAAAATATAACTCCGTAGGAACAACTGCCTCGGGACAAGCCCCAGGAAGCATTACAGAAAGCCTGGTTCAGGCAAGTCTGGGAACCTTTAAATCTCAATTATCGAGTAAAAATTCGTGCACCGCTATACTGCATATTTAAAGTAGCAATTAATCAAAACCCCTTGTGAGAGCAAGGGGTCTTTTTTTAACAATTTGTACAAATCAGTATAAAAAACCCATATTTCAATCAAATTTAAGCGGTTAGCATAGGGCGGTAAATTTTTGTACAATACATTTGCACCAGAAAATAAAGACCTCACAGGTTGGAAACCTGTGAGGTCTCCTAATAAACAAAATATATAAAATGAAAGTAGCAGTTGTAGGCGCTACCGGAATGGTAGGCGAGGTAATGTTAAAAGTATTAGCGGAAAGAAATTTTCCAATAGACGAATTATATCCGGTTGCTTCAGAAAGATCGGTTGGAAAAAAGGTAAATTTCAAGGGCAAAGACTATGAAGTTATTGGCCTTGAGACTGCCGTGGCAAAAAAGCCAGATCTGGCAATTTTTTCTGCCGGAGGAGGAACTTCTTTAGAGTGGGCGCCAAAATTTGCTGAAGTGGGAACTACCGTGATAGACAACTCTTCAGCATGGAGAATGGATGCCACCAAAAAACTGGTAATTCCTGAAATTAATGCTAAAGATCTTACCGCCGAAGATAAAATTATAGCCAATCCTAACTGTTCTACAATTCAGTTACTAATGGCTTTAAAACCGCTGCACGACAAATATAAGATCAGACGAGTTGTCGTTTCTACCTATCAGTCCATTACCGGAACAGGCGTCAAAGCCGTTCAGCAGCTGGAAAATGAATATGCAGGAGAAAAAGGCGAAATGGCATATCCTTACCCAATTCATAGAAACGCATTACCACATTGCGATGTTTTCGAGGAAAATGGGTATACTAAAGAAGAAATGAAATTGACTAAGGAAACTAAGAAAATCCTTGGAGATGATTCTGTAAACGTAAGTGCCACTGCAATTAGAATTCCTGTTGTTGGAGGCCACAGTGAAGCTGTAAACGTTGAATTTGAATCGGACTTTGATGAAAAGGACGTTAGAAAAATCCTAAGTGAGTTTCCGGGAATTACCGTTCAGGACAATCCTGACACAAACACGTATCCAATGCCCATTTATGCTGAAGGCAAAGACGATGTTTTTGTAGGAAGAATTAGAAGGGATTATTCGCAGCCAAATACCCTGAACATGTGGGTTGTGGCCGATAACTTAAGAAAAGGAGCCGCCACAAATGCAGTACAGATTGCAGAATACCTTTTGGAAAACAAGCTTATTTAAAAAATTTTAAGCTGTACCTTTAAAAATGCCTGTAGGAATGTAACCTGCAGGCATTTTTTCGTACTAATCTGCATAGCAAGATTTAACCTTAATCCTATTTATGAGAAGAATAATAACCGGAATTGTTGGCCTTAGCCTCTTGGCAGGTTGCAACGAAAATTCCAGAAATGAACAAACTGCTTTGAATTATCCCGAAACAAAGAAAGTCGACACCGTCACCAACTACTTTGGAACCGAAGTAAAAGATCCATACCGCTGGTTGGAGGACGATAGAAGTGAAGAAACTGAAAATTGGGTAGAAGCTCAAAACGAAGTGACCTTCGATTATTTAAAGAATATTCCGTTTAGAAAAGAGCTGGAAAACCGACTTTCCGAATTATGGAATTATGAAAAAATAAGCGCACCTTTTAAGGAAGGAGATTATATTTATTTCTATAAGAATGACGGATTGCAGGACCAGTACGTGGTGTACCGCAAGCAATCTGAAGATGCCGAGCCCGAGGTTTTTCTGGATCCGAATAAATTTAGTGAAGACGGAACCACTTCCTTAAGCGGTTTAAGTTTTTCTGAAAATGGGAAAATGGCGGCTTATAGTATTTCTGAAGGTGGAAGCGACTGGAGAAAAATCATTATTATGGATACTGAAAGCAAGGAAATTGCTGAAGATAGCATCAGAGATGTGAAATTCAGCGGAGTTTCATGGAAAGGGGATGAAGGTTTCTATTATTCCAGCTACGAAAAGCCTGAAGGAAGCGAACTTTCAGCAAAAACAGATCAGCACAGGCTGTTTTATCACAAACTGGGTACAAAACAGAGTGAAGATAATCTAATTTTCGGCGGAACTGAAGATCAGAAGCATCGCTATGTGGGTGGAAGTGTGAGTGAGGATAATCGTTTCCTTTTTATTTCAGCAAGAAATGCGACTTCAGGAGGAAAACTATTCATGATGGACCTTTCCCAGGATGACCCTCAGATTATGACAATTATCGGCAATGAGGATACCGATACGTATGTGATAGATAACGAGGGAAGCAAGCTTTTCCTGGTCACCAACCTCGATGCTCCAAACCGTAAAATTGTTACGGTAGACGCTGCCAATCCGCAGCCGGAAAACTGGGAAGATTTTATTCCGGAGACGGAAAACGTATTGAGCCCTTCCACTGCCGGCGGATATTTCTTTGCTGAATACATGGAAGACGCAATTTCCAAAGTAAAGCAATATGATTACGAAGGTAACCTTGTCCGGGATGTTGAATTACCCGGAATTGGTTCTGCAGGTGGATTTGGTGCTAAAAAAGAAGAGGATGTACTTTACTACAGTTTCACAAATTATGTAACGCCGGGCACTATCTATAAACACCAGATTGAAGAAGGAACTTCTGAAGTTTATAACAAACCGAAAATCGACTTTAATACTGAAGATTACGAGAGCAAACAGGTGTTTTTTACTTCAGAAGACGGAACCAAAGTTCCCATGATTATCACGCACAAAAAAGGACTGGAACTCAACGGAAAAAACCCGACTATCCTTTACGGTTACGGCGGATTCAACATTAGCCTTACGCCTTCTTTTAGCACAGCCAATGCCGTTTGGATGGAACAAGGCGGGATTTATGCAGTTCCAAACCTTCGTGGTGGCGGAGAATATGGCAAAGAATGGCACGATGCCGGAATTAAAATGAAGAAACAGAATGTTTTTGATGACTTTATCGCTGCTGCAGAATATCTTATTGCAGAAAATTATACCTCCAGCGATTATCTGGCAATTAGAGGTGGTTCTAACGGAGGTTTGCTGGTTGGCGCTACAATGACCCAACGTCCCGATCTAATGAAGGTGGCGCTTCCTGCTGTTGGTGTTATGGATATGTTGCGATACCATACTTTCACCGCGGGTGCAGGATGGGCTTATGATTATGGTACTGCAGAAGACAATAAAGAAATGTTTGATTACCTGTATAATTATTCACCGGTGCATAACCTGGAAGAAGGCACAGCATATCCCGCTACTTTAGTGACTACAGGAGATCATGACGATCGTGTAGTACCCGCGCATTCATTTAAATTTGCTGCCGAATTACAGGATAAACAAGCAGGAAACGAGCCTGTTTTAATCAGGATTGAAACCAAAGCCGGTCACGGTGCAGGGAAACCTACCAAAATGATTATTGAAGAATATGCCGATATTTTCGGTTTTACCTTGTACAATATGGGCCATGAAGTTTTGCCGAACAAGGTGGAAGAGAAAGTAAAAGGATAATTTATTTTTAAGTTCAAACCTCGCAGGTTTTAAAAACCTGTGAGGTTTTTCATTATAATATCGATATCTATTTTTTGCTGTCTTGTACTAATTCCAATTTTCCATCTTTGAGTAAGTAACCTTTTTCAGCTTTATATAAAATTTCTTCGTCGTCATCTGAATAAGCTTCCAAAATCTTATAATCACCATTTATTTCTGCGTCGAGTCGCCTTAATTTTTCACCATCATTACAGGTTTTCCCTATAATTTTATAATCCTGATTTTTATATTCGGTGATCGTACCAATTACTTTGAGAGGTAAAAGTTCTTCGAGATATTTGGTATAGACTTCGAAACCGCCGGTAACGATCAAAACTTTTATTCCGGCCTTATCTTTTTCAATAATATCAGCTACCATTTCCTCCCTAAAAAATTCAGGGAATTCTACATCCCAGAATTGTTTTGCATATTTAGCTACTTGTTCCGGTGGAAGTTTATTCAAGTAATTATAGAAATTTTCTTTAAAATAAGTTTTACTCATCAGGCGGAGTTTACCAGCGGCAGTAAGCAAACCTATCTGAAAAAGGTGCACCAGTTTATAGCCCTTTTTATAACAAATGAATTTAAAAAATTCATCCTTAGATGATTTTTTATATAAGGTCTGGTTAAGATCGTAAACTATAATTTCCTGCATCTTTCTGATAAAAGTTGATTAGATTTATCCAGAGAAAGATACTAAGATTCGTCTTCCTGACCTTAACTTTATCATTTTCTAAACAAGAGTTTATTCTGTTATGCTAGAACTTAAAAATGTATCCTTTGCCTATGCCGAAGAACCGGTGCTAAATACTATAAATTTTAAGGTTAAACAGGGAGAAAATATTTCTGTTATTGGTGAAAGCGGGTGTGGTAAAAGTACGCTGTTACAAGTAATTTACGGCCTTCACGATGTACAGGGGGAAATTATCTGGAACAACGAACAAATCTTTGGGCCTGCCTTTAATTTAGTTCCGGGACATTCTTTTATGAAATATCTCGCCCAGGATTTCGACCTGATGCCGCCTTTAACAGTTGCAGAAAACGTGGGGAAATATCTCAGCAATATGTATCCTGTAAAGAAAAAACGCAGGGTTATGGAACTGCTGGATGTTGTGGAAATGGACGAACTAAAGGATGTAAAGGCTAAACATCTTAGCGGCGGACAACAGCAAAGAGTGGCGCTGGCACGTGCTTTGGCAAAGAAACCGGAACTTATTTTGCTCGACGAACCTTTTAGTCATATCGATCAATTCAGGAAGAATAATTTGCGGCGCAGGCTTTTCGATTACCTCAAAAAGGAAAATATCAGTTGTATTGTGGCCACCCATGACAGTACCGATGCACTTTCTTTTGCTGATAAAACCATCGTTTTAAAGAATCAGAAGATTTATGCGGAAGCGAGTCCGCAGGAGTTGTATGGAAATCCGCCGAATGTTTATGTCGCCTCGCTTTTTGGAGATGTAAATGAAGTTTTGCTGAAGAACATAAAACCTTCAGATAAGAGCAGAAAAAAGATCATTTTATATCCTGAAGAAATAAAATTCAGTTCAAAATCTGAAATAAAGGCAAAGGTGAAAAATGCCCATTTTCATGGTTATAACTGGTTAATAGAAGCCGATTTGAAAGGGCAACATATTTTCTTTATGCATTCATCAGCATTAAAACCGGGAAGCATCGCCGGACTTAAGATTTCGGAGAAGCTAATAGAATCCCGCTGCTGAGTTATAGTTGAAAATTCAAAACCTCACAGGTTTTGGAAACCTGTGAGGTTTTATCCTGACAATTGACAGTTTAAGAAAACTATTCTACCGAAATGATATGGTTTGCTTTTCCGTTAAAGCTGAAATCCTCTCCAGCTACTTTGTCCTGAAGAATTTGTGCTATTGGAGAATTCGCTCCAATAGCAAAGTACTTCTCCCCTTCAATATCTATTTGTCCTGCCGGAATAGCAATAATGTAACTGGCCATATTGGTCATGATAAGGCTTCCCAACTGAATTCTTCCGGTAGATTTCCTGTTTTTTGCCTTATCCAGAGTTTCCCTGAGCATTTTAAATTGCTGTAACTGATTGGAAAGCTTATTCCACTCAATATTGATCATTTCTCTTCCGGTTTCGTATTTATCTCCTGCGCTGCTCTTGGATTCATTCTCCAGATCGCTTTCCAGATCTTTCATTGCAGAAGAAATACGGTTAATTCTTTCCTGAACGTACTGTTCACAAGCTTCAAATAATGTTTGTTTTGTAGTATTCATTTATGTGTTTCTTATAAATAATGAGGTGGTTTGAAATTACTGATATATTATCTATCCAGTAGTTTTAAGAGGAAACCAGACCTCACAGGTTTAAAAAACCTGTGAGGTCTACAAATCTTCGATAATCTCATTCAAAATTTAATTTCCCCAAATTATTCATTTGCCGTACAATCCAGTTTTTACGTTGCTGAATATAATTACTGGCAGGATTTGCCGAATATTCCCTTGGGTTTGGCAGAATGGCGGCAATCGCCGCCGCTTCATACTGAGATAATCCATTAGCAGATTTATTGAACCATGCCTGTGCGGAAGCCTCGGCTCCGTAAATGCTTTTTCCCATTTCTATACTGTTCAAATAAACCTCCAGAATGCGTTCTTTGCTCCAAAAAAGTTCGATTAAAAAAGTAAAATATACTTCAAAACCTTTGCGCAACCAGCTGCGCTGTGGCCATAAAAAGACATTTTTTGCTGTTTGTTGCGAGATGGTGCTGGCCCCACGCACTCTTTTTCCTTTTCTATTATTTTCTATCGCCTTTTCTATGGCTTCCATATCAAAACCACTATGGCTGGGGAAGTTCTGATCTTCACTTGCAATCACCGCCAGTTGTAGATTTTCAGAAATTTCTGTCATTTCTACCCAATCATGCCTAATATCCTCCTGCGGATTTTCGAAAAACCTGATCGCCATTAATGGCGTAAAAGGAACCGGCACCCATTTATAGATAATTACCATGAGGATTGAAAAAAGGAATAAAGCACCAATGAGTTTCAGAATAAATCTGAATATTTTTTTTATCATCCTTTATAAATTCTTTCAGTTCTCAATAAAAAAGTCTGTGCTTCAAAATGGCTATTCCGGAAAAAATAAAGGTAACACAAATTGCCATCAATATCTTTTGAATTTCCTAACCAGCTTAATGCCGATGCTGAAAAATGGCAATTATCGGCTACGGAACATACAACGTTTAGATGATATCTTAAGGAAATAATTTATAGATATCATTTCTCTTAACAAATCTCTGTAGTCGGAGTGTTTCAGTTCCTTCGACAAAAAAACCTAATCTATAATTACCAATCCTTATTCTATAAGCAGTGGAATGTCCTTTTAATTTCTTTATTCCGGAAACTTCTTTAATATTGGAGCAATTTTTCAATTCCTGGATCTTATCCAGTAAAGCTTTTTTTATTTTGCTATCGTTAATTTTCCGGATATCCTTTTTTAAATTTGAATGATAGGTTATTATCATTCCTGTAGAATTTTAAAGATTTCTTCTTCAGAAACTGTATCTTCAGGATCTCCCTGCTGCATCAACAACAAAAGACCAATATCTTCTTTTTCTTCATCAGTAAGCAAAGCGTATTTTTCTTCTTCTTTGCTTTTGACAAATAATCGAACGGCCTTTTCCATAAGAGCTTTTACACTCATATTTTCATTGGCTGAAATCAATTTTATTTTCTTTAAAGTCAGTTCGTCTATATCTATGTTTTTTCTCATCTCTCTAAACTTAAGTATGCATTTGGCATACAAAATATATAATATACAAATATAATATATTTATTGACCTGCTGGAAGCTTGAGTATATGCATGATTAAATCCTAATTAATTTCATGATAATATAGCGGCACCTCAAAAATGTCAATTATCGACCTGAAGAGAATAAAGTGACCATGAATCTGCCGACAATAAACCTAGAATTTCCTACCCAGCTAAAGCCAATGCTGAAAAATGGCAAATTTTTGACCTGAAGATAACGAAGAACTACTTTTACCCTTCCGTCTTCATCAGCTTGCATGCTGATGAAGCCACCTTCCCTTAAAGAAAGGGAAGGAGCTTTTTGATTGTGCTGAATT
>NZ_JAVRHO010000032.1:0-29038 GCF_031846515.1 Autumnicola lenta | reverse complement strand
GGTTATATCTAATAGACTATTCATTTCTAAATATGTGACAGTACTATGTATAAAATAGTAGTAAATTAACTTTTTATTAACTAAACCGGGTGAAAACTATGGTTTTTAAGGTTCGAATCCGTTTTTCGTGTCCCTTCTATTATTTGCAAAAAACTGTTAATGATTTTGGTATGGCCTTTCAAATGGATACTTTAGGGCAAACAGGCTATCAATTTCTTTAAAAAGGAAAAATTCTCATGTATAAAATTGTGTTTTGGATAATAGCCGCTATCGTGGCAGTGGGAGGGCTTCTATATTTTGTATTTAAAGACACTGCCTATATGTCCTTTGATGACTCCCAAAAAACTTATCAAATTGAACAGCAATGGGATTTACCTGGAGAGCTCGATGAAATATCCGGCTTAAGCTGGGTGGAAAATAACCGAATCGCCTGTATTCAGGATGAGGATGGAATTATTTTTATTTATGACCTTTCTTCTTCTAAAATCGTTTCGAAATTGAGATTTAGTGGTGCGGGGGATTTTGAAGCTGTAGCTGTATATGGTACAGATGCTTACGCAATGCGCAGTGACGGCAGAATATTTCACATCAGAAATTATAAAGAAAAAAATCCTGTAGTAAATGAATATCAGACTCCGCTGGATCAGGAAGACGTGGAGGGAATGGGATTGGACGCTGAAAATAACAGATTACTTCTCACAATAAAAGATACAGATCGTCAAAATCCTGCTGCTAAAGGTGTTTTTTCTTTTGACTTAGAAGCATTAAAAATGAATGAAGAACCTTTCTTCAGAATAAATCCAGATGACAGTATTTTCGATACTGTTAAAGGAAGAGGCTCTCAAAGAATTATTAGACCTTCTGAAATTGAAATTCATCCTGTAAATGGCGATATATACATCCTGGAGGGACATCAGCCTAAACTATTAATTTTTGATTCGCAGGGAAACCTTAAGAAAATACATCTTCTGGATCCTGAAAAATTTCAACAACCTGAAGGTTTAACTTTTAATCCCGAAGGCACGCTTTATATCTCTAACGAGAGCCGACGGGCTCCGGCCAACATTCTGGAAGTACAGCTTAATTAGAAATGTGTTTAGGCAATTCCCGTCCGGAAAGTCAGACTCCTTCTGCTGTGCAGAACACTTTTCAACAGCAATATTTCGTATCCTACTGGCTGTAAAATGTAGAATACCAAAAAGTTTTTAAAAGGAATTTATGAGTACAGCCTGAAAAATGGCAGTTTTCGATCTCAACCTGTTTTTAATATTACTATGAAAGACAAAGTTTTTAAGGACATAAAAGAGAAGAAGTTAAGTAAAGTTATGAGTCCGTCAGACCTTTCTATTCATCCTGTTAATGGAAAAATTTATGTATTGGAGGGAATTCATCCAAAAATTTTGATCATGAGCAGCAATGGAGATGCTGAAAAAATTATTAAATTAAGTAAAAAAGAATTTAATCAGCCTAAAGGGATCACTTTTAGTCCTTCAGGAAAAACGTATATTTCCAACGAAGGCGAGCCTGCCAATATTATGGAGATAGAACTCAACTAATTTAACTAAAATAAATGGACAATAATCAAATAGAAACTACAAGCGTAAAAAAAAGTAAGGCACCATTATATATTTCCATAGCCATCGTCGCCGGACTCGTTTTAAGTTATTTTTTCATCCCGGGAGTGCAGAGTTTTTTAAATGAATCCTGGAATGTTTTGACCAGTGACGATCAGGAAAGAATCCAGGACTGGGTGAACCAGTTTGGATGGTTTGGTCCGGTAGTCCTTATTCTTACCATGATTGCGCAAATGTTTCTACTGGTAATTCCAACAATTCTGTTAATGGTGGTTTCTATAGTTGCTTATGGTCCAATTTACGGCAGTTTTATTGTGCTCGGTGCAGTATATTCTGCTTCATCTGTGGGCTATTTCATAGGGAGATATTTTGGACCTGTAATTGTTGAAAAAGTTATCGGTAAAAAATCTGAACAAAAAGTAGCGGACTTCCTTGATGATTATGGGTTTTGGGCAATTTTTATCACCCGGCTAAATCCTTTCCTATCTAATGATGCTATTAGTTTTGTTGGAGGAATTTTAAAAATGGGTTACTGGAAATTTATTGGTGCTACTTTGGCTGGTATCGCACCTCTTATTTTATTTATAGCAATTATTGGTAGAAGTACAGATGGTCTTAAAACCGGACTTCTGTGGGGCTCTGTCATTAGTTTAATCCTTTTTATCGCCTATGTTTGGTGGGATAAAAAGAAGAGAAAGAAGGATTAATAGAAATCTTAAATAGATAGCAGAGGGTGGAAAATAACAATTTTCGACCCTCCTCTTTTTTGTCTATTGTCAGGTTACTTACTTCAGAATTTTTATTTCTTTTAGAAGATTTTACTTCAGTTAGAATTCTGAGCAGGTCTTCTCTTTAAAATTTTCCACGGAAGTTTGATCGAAATTGTCTCTATAAATGATTTTCAGTTTAAAAACAGAGAAAGCTATATTTTGGAATGGTAAGATCCTTTCAGTAGGATTATAAATCAGATCTTTATATGTTCCGTTTTTGAAGTATTTTTTTAGTTGAAAAACCTAACTTACTGTACAAAAAATTTATTTAACTTATTCGTTTTTCAATTACATTTGATTAAACTTTCATCCAATTAATGAATAAATATATTGTTGTAAATCATCCCGAAAAATGGGAGGTTCTTGCCGAAAATGTGGAGATTATCTCTGCACAATCTTATCTAACGAACCCGGAATATTCAAAGCTTAAAAAAGCCCGAATCTTTAATCTCTGCAAAGATTATTCTTACCAGAGCAAAGGCTATTATGTTTCTCTTTTAGCTGAAGCCAGGGGACATATGGCTATTCCCACCGTAAAAAATATTGTGGATCTGCGGGAACCAAAACTGGTAAAAATTGTTTCTGAAGAGTTTGAAGATGTTATTCAGAAGAGTCTGAAAAACATCAAAGCTTCAGAATTTACACTGAGTATTTATTTTGGACAAAATGTTGCGCAAAAATATAAGGAGCTTAGCGCTATGTTTTACAGGCATTTTCAGATTCCTTTTTTAAGAGTAAATTTTGTGCGCACCAATAAATGGAATATTAAGAACATCAAAGCAATTTCTGAAGCTGAAATTCCGGAAGATCATAAGGACAGCATGTACCAGTTCGCTTCTCAGTACTTTTCGAAAAAACGTTACGATATTCCGCGTCAAAATATAGCTGAATATGATCTGGCAATTCTGGTAAAGCAGGGAGATCCTGCACCGCCCAGTAACACAAAGGCCATAAAACGTTTTGTGGAACTGGCTGAAAAAATGGATTTTTACGTAGAAATCGTATCACCTAAAGATCTCTCGAGGTTATCTGCTTTTGACGCTTTGTTTATCCGCCAGAGTACCGAAGTTAATAATGAAGCTTACGCTTTTGCCCGGAAAGCGCAGCAGGAAGGCATCGCCCTTGTAGATTATCCCGATGCGATCCTTAAATGCTGCAACAAAGTATTTATGGCAGAAGCCCTGGAAAACGCCGGAATTGCAACTCCAAAAACAGTGATTGTCCATAAAAATAACACGCACCAGGTTCTGGAAATTACGGGATTACCGGTGGTGCTAAAATCTCCTGATTCCACTTTTTCCTTTGGTGTGAAAAAAGCCGGTACAGAAGAAGAATACCGGGAACTGGTGCAGCAAATGCTTAAAAAATCTGATCTGGTGATTGCGCAGGAATTTTCTCCTTCAGATTACGACTGGAGAATCGGGATTCTGGATAACAAACCGCTCTTTGCCTGCAGGTATTATATGGCTAAAGGTCACTGGCAGATTTACAATTGGGATGCAGAGAAAAAGGACGATCAGGATGGGAATGCAGACTGCCTTCCTATAGAAAAAGTTCCGCCTAAGATCCTCGAAATGGCTTTAAAATCGGCTAAATTAATGGGGAAAGGCCTATACGGAATTGATATTAAGGAAGTTAATAAAAGACCGATGGTGATTGAAATTAACGACAATCCTAATATCGACTTTGGCGTGGAAGACGCATATTATGGCGATCAGGTTTATATTGAAATTTTATCTGCGCTGAAAAGCAGGCTTAAAAAAGGTGAAATATGAGTTACCAATTATTTGAAGTTTTTGGAATCGAGCTGGAATACATGCTGGTAAACTCCGAAACTTTTAAGGTGAATCCTATAGTAGACAAGCTTTTAACAAAGAAGAACGGCACGCTTACTTCAGATGTTTCCAATGGGGAAATCGAGTGGTGCAACGAGTTGGTGGCGCACGTAGTCGAGTTAAAAACTAACGGTCCTACTGCCGATCTTGATAATCTTGCCGAAAAATTTTCTGAAAACATAAAGGAAATGAACCTTTTGCTGAAGGAATTCAAGTCTGAATTGTTGCCCACCGCGGCGCATCCTTTAATGAATCCGGAAAAGGAAACCCGGCTGTGGCAACATAACTATAGCAAAATTTACGCGCTTTATAATCGGATTTTTGATTGCCGTGGGCATGGTTGGAGCAATGTGCAAAGTATGCACATCAATCTGCCCTTTTTTGATGATGCTGAATTTGAAAAACTGCATGCAGCAGTACGATTGTTGCTTCCGATTATTCCCGCACTAAGTGCAAGTTCTCCAATTTTTGACGGTAAAAGTACCGGATTTCTGGATAGCCGCATGGAAGTTTACAAAACCAATCAGAAGGAAATTCCTGAAATGGCAGGAAAAATTATTCCGGAACAGGTTTTTAGCAGAGAATCGTATTTTGAGCAAATTTTTGAGCCGATAAACAAAGCGATTAAGCCACATGATACAGAGCATATTCTTGACCATCATTTCCTTAATTCCCGCGGAGCAATCGCGAGGTTCGACAGGAATGCGATAGAAATAAGGGTAATAGACCTCCAGGAATGTCCAAAGGCAGATGTAGCCATTGCCGTTTTAATTATTGAAAGTCTTAAGTTGCTGGTAAGTGAACAATTAATTGCTTTGGAAGACCAAAAAAAGTGGCGTGAAGATGATCTGTTGGAAATCTTTAATGGAGTGATTAAGAATGCCGAAAATTGCCAAATTTTGAACAGCACTTATCTTGATGTTTTTGATCTTCATGGAAAGACCACAGCTGGTGAAATTTGGAAGAAATTATATGCAAGGGTAAAAAATAATATTTCTGAAACGCACCGGGAAAGTATAGAATTTCTTCTGGAAAACGGAAGTCTGTCTACACGGGTTTTAAAAGCAGTTGGAGAGGATTTTTCTGAAGAAAACATTCAGGAGGTGTATCAAAAACTTTCTGTTTGCCTTGCCCAAAACAGGCAATTTACCTCATGAAACTTGTGGTGACCTGCGAACATGCTTTTAATACCATTCCGCAGGAATATAAATATCTGTTTAAAGATGTTGCTAAAGTTTTAGAGTCCCATCGCGGTTATGATCCCGGGGTATTCGATCTTTATACTGAGGTGTCAAAACTGGCAAATTTCGGCATGTACCAAAAAACAGGAAGGTTAGTGGTGGAAGTGAACCGTTCTGAAAATCATCCGCAGTTATTTTCAGAATTTACTAAAGTTTTGTCCAAAGCTGAAAAAGAAAAAATCCTCCGGGACTACTATTTTCCATACCGGAATGCGGTGGAAGAGAAAATTTCAGAATATTTTGAAGCAGGGGAGGAGATTTGTCATTTTTCGGTGCATTCTTTTACTCCGGTTTTAAACGGAATGCAACGTAATGCTGATATTGGACTTTTATACGATCCCGCACGGACTACAGAGAAGGATTTTTCAGTTTTATTTAAAAAGTTGCTGAATAAAGAGTTACCGGAGCTAAAAATCAGGTACAATTATCCTTATTTAGGCAAGGCTGATGGTTTCACAACCTATTTGCGGAAAAAATTTCCGAAGAAATATTCAGGAATAGAACTGGAAGTAAATCAGAAGTTTGTGGAGAACAACAAAATAGGGGAGGGGCTAAAAATGGCAATTTTCGATAGTCTGAAAAGTGCAATGCACATTCTGGAAAAATAAAAAAAACTGCTCAAAACCGTACATTCGGGTTTTAGAGCAGCTCTCTTATAATTCAATATTATCTAGAAATTCAGTTTTATTATTTTTCAAGTTTTGCCGTAAGGGTTATTTCGGTATTTAGAAGTTTTGAAATCGGGCAATTCTCTTTGGCTTTATTTGCCAGTTCTTCAAACTTTTCCTTTTCAATATTAGGTATGCTGGCATGTAAATCTATGTGTGATTTTTTGATAGTGCCATCTTCAAAGGTGATTTCACTTTTTGCAGTTAAAGTATCTGCCGTAAATCCTTCTTCGCTAAGAAAAGCAGACAATTGCATGGCAAAACATCCTGAGTGTGCTGCACCTATTAGCTCTTCGGGATTTGTACCTTTTCCATCTTCAAACCTGGTTTTAAAAGAATATTGGGTTTGATCCAAAACCCCGCTTTGCGTACTTATTTTTCCATTTCCTTCTTTTATAGAACCGTTCCAAACGGCTGTTGCATGTCTTTTCATAATTATGTTTTTAGTTGAGATTAAGGTAAATATATGATCCCTGTATACCAAATAATTACAATAATCTTAACCCTTTATTGAAGTAATTGAGACATAAAAAAAGCTCTGCAAATTTTGCAGAGCTTTAAGCTATAGAAAATTGTGAGGAAATTACTTGATCTCCACAACTTCCAGGTCAAAAACAAGGTCTTTTCCTGCAAGTGGGTGATTTCCATCTACCACAATAGAATTTTCTTTTACATCTTTAACCACAAGGTTCATTTCTCTACCATCTGGAGCTTTGGAAACTAGTCCCATTCCAACTTCAGGCTTTATATCTTCAGGTAACTGACTTTTATCTACTTCCTGAACGAGTTCTTCCCTTGGCTCACCATAAGCCTCTTCTTTAGGGATATTTACAGTCTTTTTTTCATTCAGTTGCATGTCGATAAGGCCTTTTTCAAAACCTGGGATCAACTGCCCCTGTCCAAGAGTAAATTCAATAGGTTCACCTCTTTCTACAGAGCTATCAAATACCTGCCCGTCAGCTAGTTTTCCAGTGTAATGTACCTTTACCGTGTCATTCTGTTTTACTTGACTCATATCTTTGTTTTACTATTATAAAATTGACTTAAGTTCAATCTTTAAGCCATTTAATTTTGCAAAGGTACATTTATCTCATGGACTTCCAAATTAGGCATCCTATTATAGTCTTTTAGTTGGAAAACTTAACTTTTTTATATAATTTAAAGGGATTATTTAACATTGCGGGCCTTTTTTCCAATATCGGTGGAAATCAAACTATACAATTCCTGTGGGCAGAAGTAAGGCTCATATGAATAAAGCTGATAAGGGCGGAATTTCTGAGATTAGTATACGAATATCGTGACGGCTGGAGTCTATAAAATAATAATATCATGAACAAGCAAGAAAATTTTCAATCTGTTTTCCTAAAGTCAGTTTCAGGAGTTGTTTTAATTACCTGGATAATAAGTTTTTCTGCTTGTGATTTTGGGAGCAAAGAGGACGATGTAAACTGGGACACACTCTCTGTCACCGCTTCAGCTTATAATTCCCTGGACTATCAGGGGGAAGGAGATGCAAACATTACCGCCTGGGGAGATACATTGAAACCAGAACAAAAAGTTATTGCGGTGTCCAGGGATTTAATAAGGAGAGGCCTCGATTACAATACAAGGGTGAAAATTGAAGGTTTTAAAGGAGAATTTCTTGTAAAAGACAAAATGAATGCAAGATGGAAAAATAAAATTGATATTTATATGGGTAAAGATTCGCAGAAAGCCCGGGAGTTTGGAAGGAAAAAACTGGAGATATATTATGTGGTTGAGGAAGAAACCCCTTCAGAATAAATAAATCCTGCTAGTATCTTTAAAATTTCTTCTGTTCCTGTTTTTTTTTACTTTGCAGGAAATACATCTTTTTTTATGAAATTGTTTTCCTTTTTATTTTTTATAATACTTCTTTATTCGCCAAAAATCTATGCGCAGGATTCTACTACAGTTGCTGATGGGAAACTGATAATTGGCATTACAGAAGCCCCGCCATTCATTTCAGAAAATAACGGAGAGTTTACCGGTTTAAGTATATCTTCGTGGGAGCTTGTAAATGAGAAACTGGAATCCGAATATGAATTCCGCACTTATAGTTCTTTAAGTGATTTACTTTTAGGCATCCGAAACAAAGAGGTAGATTTTAGTATAAATCCTATTACGGTAACCGACAAAAGGATGGAGACCCTGGATTTTTCTCAGCCATACTTCATATCAAATACAGGGATAGCAAAGAGGAGAGAATCCCAAATATGGAAATACATTAAAAATATTGTTAGCTGGAACTTTATTTCTGCCATTCTTATTCTCCTGGGAGTTATTTTTATTTTCGGGTTTCTCGTATGGATTTTTGAGAGAAAAAAGAATCCGGAAGAATTTGGTGACGGGACGAGTGGCATACTTCAGGGATTCTGGTGGAGCGCGGTTACAATGACTACGGTAGGTTACGGTGATAAATCTCCTAGAACAACCGGAGGTAGGGTGATTGGTTTTATCTGGATGTTTATGGCTATAATTATGATTTCCAGTCTTACGGCAGGAATTGCTTCTTCTTTAACAGTAAAAACAATGAATGACAAAATCTCCTCGGTTCAGGATCTGCAAAATTTTGATGTTACTACCGTGGCCAATTCCAGTTCTCAGGAATTTCTGGATCTTTACAATATTGAAGTAGATACTGTTTTTAGTGAGATGCAGGGTATAGAGTCTCTTCTCAATGAGGAAACATCTTTATTTGTATATGATGTCCCTATGCTGACATATATCATAGAAACAGATCAGTTAAACGATGAGTTGGAAGTACTACAAAAAACCTTAAAGAAAGATTATTACAGCTACACCTTCCCGAAAAATTCACCACTGCTTAACGAGATAAATCCGGTTTTAGTGGGGGTTTTAAAAACTATGGAATGGAATGTACTGGTAGAGGAGTATAAATAACAGGAAATTAGTTGAGTCCCAGCGCGCCAAGAATTAACCAGAGAATAATAAATACAACAATTATCCCTATGCAACCACAGCCGCCGCCAATTTTCTTCGCTCCCCATCCCGCAAGTACAGCCCTTATTATATTCTTCATATCTTGTTTTTGTGACATGAAATTAAGCAAGAAATTTTCAGTTCATAAATGGTTTGGGAAAACTTTAGGTAAGAAAGATTTTACAGGGATATTATCTTTTTCAGTATATTAGACCTCTAAAATTCATAAAAATGAATCTAAAATCACTATTTTCAGCAGCGACAATTATATTATTTGGTGCGATTTCTTCCGCACAGCATAGTGAGGTAAGCCTTATTAAAAAAGTTGAAGGTTTTAGCCATCCGGAATCTGTTGTAATCGACGAGTCCAATAATTTCATGTATGTTTCCAACATGGCCGGTGATTCACCCGGAGATGGCTTTATTTCAAAGCTTTCTGCTGATGGATCTATAGACACCCGCGAATGGATAACAGGATTAAAAGATCCTAAAGGCTTACTGGTAGATGGTAATAAACTTTATGTTACTAATAATACTGAGGTTGTAGTAATGGATATTGAAGAAGGAGAAATCTCCAAAACTATAAAAGTAGAGGGTTCAAAATCACTTAACGATATTACTATTGATAATGAGGGCGATCTTTATATTTCTGACAGTGGAAAAAGTGCTATTTATAAAATGTCAACGGAATCTGGCCAGATAAAAGAATGGTTATTTTCCAAAGATCTTGAATATGTTAACGGACTCCTTTTTGTTAACGGAAAACTGTATGCATCAGCCTGGGGAAGTAATAATGAGCCGGGGAATTTTCTAATTGTAAATCCTGAAGACAAATCCATTCACAAAATATCTTCTGAAGGAATTGGCAATCTTGACGGAGTGCAAAGAATTGACGATGAGACTTTTTATATTTCAGATTGGGGAACAGGAAAGATCTACCGGATAAATACCGATGGCAAAAAGGAAGAAATATTAACTTCAGATAAAAGTTCAGGAGATATTTTATATCTCAACGAGAAAAATCAACTGGTACTACCAATGAATTTCCAAAATGAAATATGGTGGTACAGAATAAATTAAAATCAACCACACATGGCATCTAACAACAAGTACAATCACAGCACCGAAGATTACATTGTAGAAGACAACAAAAAGACCCGATTTGGCGGCACATTTATAGCGATTATTTTAATCTTACTAATAGCAGCAGTGGCGGTAACCGGGGTATATCTTGGGTACTGGTAAAACTACTCTTTTATCTCATTCATTAATAAAAATGCGCTATTCACATACTCTTTTTCAAGGAATATAGCGAAGTAATTAGATGTAGATATCATTTCAAAAACAGGAATTCCTTCGTAGGCCAGAAGTTTAAAGATGTAAAAATACATTCCCACACTCTGGGAACTGTTCTTGGGCAATGCAATGGTTATAGAAGATAATTCTTCTTTAATTGTCACCCTAACCTCGTTCTTAAAACAGTCTTCCACAAGGCTTGTGAGGGAGGAAGAAACCAAGATATTGCTTTCCTGATAATTACTTGAATAATTTAGATATACACCGGTTTTATCTTTAACAGCTTCCAGCAATCGCGCTTTATTTGAGATGATTGAATTAGAATTGAGAAAAGTATATTCCGTAATTCCAGATCTTACTACGATATCCCCAAGATCCCGCAGCGCCTTCATATTTACTTTACTGCGCTTGGGCGCATACCTGCGCAACGCCATTATTATGGAGCCTTGTTTCACCGGTTTACGCATTTCTTTTTCAACCTGTGGTTGTATATCTGCTGCCAATCCGCTAAAATTAACAATGTCACGGGCCATTGCATCGTCCAGGAATGGCTGGTGCTTGATAATATCATGAACGCAGGTGGTAATTGTCTTCATTGTTAAATATTACACATTTTGTGCAAATGTATATAAAATCATGCATTTTTTTTTGGTGCATGGCTTTAAAAACTAATTATGCAGCATTAAATTTTTTCATCATGAGGGTAATGAAATTCGGAGGAACTTCTGTAGGTTCTGTAGAAAGTATAAACAATGTAAAAAATATCATCCAGTCTAAGGAAGGTAAAATATTACTGGTTCTTTCAGCAATGTCTGGAGTTACCAATGAGTTAGTTTCTATTTCTGAAGCCATTAAAATTGGAAACGAAAAAGAAATCGATGCAGTTATTCAGCGTTTAAAGCAACGCCATGAAAGCGCCATTAATGAGCTTATTCAGGATGAGGATATTAAAAATTCCACTCTTACTTTTATCAACGATATTTTGGCTCAACTGAAGCAGACTTCCGGAAACGCTTATTCAGAAAAAACATATGCCGAAACCGTAACTTATGGTGAGACGATGCTTACCTATATTTTCTCGAAATACCTGGAAAGTATTAATATCCACAATCAATGGCTGGACGCGAAGGAATTTATGTATGTGAGCAATCTTGAGAATCCCGATACAAAAAAAGTAGGGGAGCATTTTAATAAAGTAATAGCCAGTAAGCCGGAAAGTGATCTTTACATCACACAGGGTTTTGTACGTATCGATAAAAATAACGAGATCAGTACGCTTAAAAGAGGAGGCAGCGATTATTCTGCCACAATTCTTGGAGCTTCAATAAATGCTGAAGAAGTTCAGATCTGGACAGATATAGACGGATTGCACAACAATGATCCGCGTTATGTGGAAAATACACATCGTATTTCCGAATTAAGTTTTGAAGAAGCTGCGGAACTGGCCTACTTTGGAGCAAAAATTCTGCATCCGCAAACTATTTCTCCGGTTATTGATAAGAATATTCCCATTTTCCTGAAAAATACATTTACGCCAGATTCCCAGGGAACAAGGATTTCTCCTGAAGCTAAAGAAAAAGGATTAAAAGCAATTTCAGCAAAAGACGGAATTACAGCAATTAAAATCAAGTCTAACAGGATGCTGATGGCGCATGGATTTCTCCGGAAAATATTCGATGTTTTTGACAATTACGAGACGGCAATCGATATGATCACCACTTCAGAAATTGCCATTTCCCTCACTATAGATGACGACCGCAACCTGGATGAGATTCTAAAGGAACTGGATTCTTACGGAGAAATTACTGTAGAGAAAAACCATAGTATTATTTGTATTGTTGGAGAATCTGTAATTGAAGACAAACAAACTTACAGACTTTTTGAGCTTCTAAACGATATTCCCGTACGTATGATTTCCTACGGTGGAAGCAATAATAATATTTCTCTTCTTGTAAACACCCAGAATAAAATTCCTACATTAAGAAAACTGAACGAGAAGCTTTTTATTCAAAATAAAAAGGCTCAGGTAGTTTAAGCCTTACCATTAAACCCAATACAAAAATGGAAATAAAAAAGATTTCTATTGCTGAAAAAATGTCTCAGTTTTCTGATTATTGGAATCCGAGGATAGTTGGGGAATTAAATGGTCAACATATAAAACTTGTAAAAGCAAAGGGCGAATTTGAATGGCATAAACACGATAATGAAGATGAAATGTTTTTAGTCATTAAAGGAGAGTTTAATATGGAATTGAGAAATAAAAGAATTCCGATAACAGAAGGTGAATTTATAATTATCCCAAAGGGAATAGAGCATAGACCTGTGGTTAAGAATGAAGTCGAGATAATGTTGTTTGAACCTGCAACCACAATTAGTACCGGAGGTAACGAAAAATCTGAGTTAACTCAAAAAAGAACAGAATGGATCTAAAATCAGATAAAGCTGTGATTATAGCAGATAATATGGTCAGGCTTCCCGCATAAATTTAGCGCACTAACAATGCTGGACGTTTCTTGGTAAATGTTCATTTTCGTGTGAGAACCGCCGGCTTTTAGTCGGCGGTTTTCTTGTTTTTTTCCTGGATGTATTTGGACATAAAGTAGGTGCTCCTGTGCAAATGATGCCGCAACATGGAACCTGTAAAATTAGACTTGCGATGTGAAATAAGGCTCCTTTTTATCTTCTGCAATTTTCTTCTGAAGATTTGCTCAAAAAATTCTTTTGAAAACCGACTGTTAATAATTGAAAATCCTGCGTGGTGAGCTTTTTCCCATATTTCCCGGTCTGTATATAATACTACTGCTTTTTCTGCGAAAGCCTCGTTTTTATCTTCGATAAACCCGCTCCAGTTATTCTTTTCAGAAATTCCTTCGGCACCAATTCTGGTGGTGACACTGGGAGTGCCACAACGCATAGCATCTATAAATTTACCTTTTAGTCCGGCTCCAAATTGAAGCGGAGCGAGAAGAACTTTTGCGTTTTTCATCACTTCAGAAGCACTTCCGGCACGTCCCTTTACCAAAAATCCTGTTTCGGGGTTATGTAAATCCAGCACTTTTTTAGTGGGGTATGAGCCATAAATATGAATTTCCGCTTCTGGAAGTTCTTGCCTGATTAGCGGCCATATCTCCTGTTTTAGCCTGAGAACGGCATTCCAGTTTGGTTTATGTTTAAACGTTCCAATGCTTATAAAATTTTTTCGTTCCTTAAAGGAAGGAGAAAATTGAATATATTCTTCAGAAACCGGATTAAACATAAAAGGCAGGTACAGAAGAATATTTTCACTAATCCCAAAGTCGGACTGGAGGATCTGCATTTCAACTTCAGAAATAATTAAACTAAGATCGCTGCGATAAATAGCTGCAATCTCCCGTTTTGTTAATTCTGAATCCATATAAACAGTCTTTGCCGATAATTGCCATTTTTGAGCCTCCATCCTCGCATTCCTCAAAAAGTGTAAGTCTTCGGTATCCAGGATCTTAATAGCATCAGGACAAATTTTCTCTACACGCCATCCAAACTGTTCTTCAATCATAAAACGATCAAAAAGAACTACTTCAGGGTTCAGTTTGTATAAAAAACGATCAAAATCGGGATCATTTACCGCTATTTCTTCAGTTAAAACTCCTAATTCTTCCAGATTTGCCATAAATGGAGTTTTATGAGCAGTAGAGGCAAAGGTGATTTGATAATTTTCAGCTAAAAAGAACTCCAGGAGCTGTATCATTCGGCTTCCGGCAGCAGAAGAGTCGGGTTCGGGCCACACATATCCAATCACCAGTAATTTTTTCATATTCTCTACATTAATTTCAGAAACTAAAGTTCAGCCTATCATCTAAAACGGCAAAAATAGTAATTCCGCAGTGATAATTTCTTTTCCGTAGAACTTTAGATTTCAGGATGTATAAAATTTGAGTATATTGTTAATTTTTATAGAAAATGATGAAATGAGCAGAGGATTTGTAAAAGAAGAAGACCAGGAAGAAGCACCAATTATACCCCCAAGAGCGGCATTGCCGGCAGGCGCTACCAATTATGTGACGCCGGTGGGAATGGAGGAACTACTGGAGGAAAAAAGGCAACTTGAACAGGAAAGGGCCGCCCTGGGCCCTGAAAATGAAATGGAACGGCGACGGGCGCAGGCTGTAATAGACGGAAAAGTGAAACTTCTAAATGAGCGCATAAATTCTGCGAGAATTATTCAACCCAAAGAGCAGGCTCAGGAGGAGGTAAGGTTTGGTGCGCTGGTAGAGTTTGCTGGCCTTGAAAAAGAGCTGACCCAAAAATTTCAAATTGTAGGTGTGGACGAAGCCGATGTTAAAAAACAAAAAATTGCATTTGTAGCCCCTATAGCAAGAGCCTTAACCGGAAAGAAAGCTGGTGAAACAGCCGAATTTGTAATGGGTGCCTCATCAAAAAAACTTAAAATTCTGAATATTAACTATAACTAAAACTTACATGCAGGTTTACATTGTAATGGGAGTTTCCGGGGTTGGTAAAACAACTATAGGGAAACTTCTGGCAAAGAAATTAGATGTTCCTTTCTATGATGCAGATGATTTTCATCCTTCAGCAAATCGGAAAAAGATGGAGGATGGAATTCCGTTACAGGATAGCGACCGCTCCGGCTGGCTTGAAACGCTGGCAAATAAAATTTCCGAATGGGAAAAAGGGGATGGTGCCGTTCTGGCCTGTTCTGCTTTAAAAGAAAAATACCGCAAGCAACTACAATCTATACCCAAAGAAGATATTACCTGGATATTCCTTCATAGTGAGTATGAAACTATTCTTAACCGACTCTCTGCCAGGAAGGATCATTATTTTAAGCCGGAATTGCTTAAATCCCAGTTTGATACCCTGGAAATGCCAAATTACGGTTTTCATATAAATGTAGAGGCATCTAAAGAGGAGATCCTGGAGGAAATAATGCGTAAACTTAATAAGAAAAATAAGCCTCGTATTGGTTTGGTGGGACTTGGGGTTATGGGGAAAAGCCTTGCCTTAAATTTTGCTTCAAAGGGAGTGGATATTACAGTTTTTAACCGCCATGTAGAGGAGCTGGAAGTAGATATTGCCAGGAATTTTGCTGAAGAAAACAAGCTGGTTTATGAATTTCCGTGGTTTGATAACCTGAAAAAATTTATAGAAAGCCTTGAGCGGCCTCGAAACATTATCCTCATGGTAAATGCCGGTCCCGCGGTAGACATGGTTATTGAAAGCCTTCTGCCTTTTCTGGAAAAAGACGATCTTATTATAGATGGCGGAAATTCCCACTATAAAGACACTATAAAAAGAGAAGGAATACTGAAGAAAGAAGGAATTCTTTTTATGGGTGCCGGAATTTCTGGTGGGGAAGAAGGTGCTTTAAAAGGTCCTTCGATAATGCCGGGAGGTCCCGAAAATGCTTATAACAGGGCGGGTGACCTACTGGAAAAAATTGCTGCAAAAGATAAAAATGGCAATCCCTGTTGTACCCATGTAGGACCTGACGGAGCCGGACATTTTGTGAAAATGCTGCACAACGGAGTAGAATATGGGGAGATGCAGCTAATTGCAGAAACCTATCATTTTTTAAGATTTGGCGCCAATACCACTCCGCTGGAAATTGCAGTTCTTTTTGAAGAATGGAACAAAGAAATGAAGAGTTTCCTGCTGGAAATTTCTGTAGATATTCTCCGGAAAAAAGAAGATAACGAATTCCTGATCGATAAAATCCTGGATGCTGCCAAACAAAAAGGAACAGGCGGCTGGTCGACAAATGCAGCACTGGAACTTGGCGTGCCGCTGGATACTATTACCGCGGCAGTTCTTGCCAGGAATATTTCCGGGAAAAAGCAGGAGCGTGTAAGCGCAATGGATGCTTATAATCGCGAATTTAAATCCGCTACAGATATTCAGAAAATATCAGATGATCTGTTTAAGGCCTATAAAGCGGGAAGTATAATTAATCATGCCATAGGCTTTGATTTGCTGCTGGAAGCTTCAAAAACTTATGAGTGGGAACTTAACCTTTCTGAAATTGCCCGTATCTGGACCAATGGCTGTATCATCAGGTCAAGCTTTATGGAAGATTTGATTGATATTTTAAAAGAAAAACCTTCAGAAAATGTACTTATGCATTCAGATATTATTTCCCTTATTAAAGCTTCTGAAGCTGCGCTTACGGGCATAGTTGGACAGGCTTTACAGGCAGGCTATCCGCTGCCGGTATTATCTTCTGCAGCAAATTATCTGCTCAGTTTTACTTCTGGCCAGTCTTCGGCAAATATGATCCAGGCGCAAAGGGATTTCTTCGGGGCCCATACCTACGAGCGTACAGACGAACCAAGAGGAAAGTTTTTTCACACACAATGGATAGATAATTAATGGACATACAATTACTCTCTGCAGTTTTTATAGGAATTGCTTTGCTGCTTTTCCTCATTTTACGACTCAAAATCCAAGCATTTCTTGCCCTGCTAATCGTGTGTATTGCGGTTGGAATGATGGCAGGAATGCCAGCGGGGGAAATCCTGGAAACCATGAAAGACGGGATGGGAAGCACCCTTGGCTTTGTAGCCACTGTTGTAGGTCTGGGCGCACTTTTTGGCGGAATTCTGGAACAGTCTGGTGGCGCGCAGCGGCTGGCTTCTTATATGTTGAAGAAAACCGGTGAAAAAAATGCACCATGGGCCATGATGATTACCGGGTTTGCAGTGGCTATTCCTGTATTCTTTGATGTTGCATTTATTATCCTCGTGCCGATTACGTATGCGTTAAGTAAACGGACAGGAAAATCGCTGCTCCTCTATGCGCTCCCGTTACTGGCAGGATTGGCAATAACGCACGCCTTTATTCCTCCAACTCCCGGTCCAATCGCCGTAGCAGATATTTTGGGAGCCGATTTGGGTTGGGTGATCGTCTTCGGATTTTTGGCGGGAATACCCGCAGCCATTATCAGCGGACCTGTTTTTTCCCGCTTTATTTCAAAAAAAATTTTTATAGAACCTAAGGTTTTTGAAGAAAAGGAGGATTATGATGAAAAAATGGCGCCATCACCGGCACTAATCATTTCTATCATTTTTATTCCAATTCTTCTTATCGTGATCAACACGATATTGGGAAGTCCATTTTTCGCCAATGCTAATATTCCCGAAAGTATTCTCTATATTGTCGAACTTCTTGGACATCCTTTTACGGCATTGATAATTGCCAATTTAATCGCCTGGTATTTTCTTGGAGTGAGACGCGGAATGCAAAAGGAATATTTACTGAAAGTGGCCACAAAATCGTTCCAGGCGGCC
This sequence comes from Autumnicola lenta, assembly GCF_031846515.1. NCBI lineage: Bacteria > Pseudomonadati > Bacteroidota > Flavobacteriia > Flavobacteriales > Flavobacteriaceae > Autumnicola > Autumnicola lenta. The sequence continues at coordinate 11,410 of NZ_JAVRHO010000032.1, read as the reverse complement.
GGGATCATTATTTTGCTAACAGGTGCCGGTGGTGCTTTTAAGCAGATACTTATAAACACCGGGGCGGGGGAGATGATTGCAGAAGGATTGAATGATACCTTTTTTAATCCGCTTTTATTTGGCTTTATTGTAGCTGCACTGGTAAGGATTTTACAGGGATCGTCCACGGTGGCAATGATCACCGCAGCGGGAATTACTGCACCTGTTTTAACCGACGGAATGTATTCTATGAGTCAGACTTCCTTAATCGTAATTGCTATTGCTGCAGGAGCTTCGGTGCTTTCTCATGTAAATGACAGCGGATTCTGGTTGGTGGGCCAGTATTTGGGTTTAACTGAAAAGCAAACTTTTAAAACCTGGACCATGATGACCACCATTATTGCGTTTGTTGGTTTGGGAATGTCCCTTTTGATGTGGTATGTGGTTTAAAGAGTTCAAGGTTTAAAGTTTAAAAGTGGAGAGTGAATAGTTCAAATCCATCTTTTCTCTTTCCACTTTCCACTATTTCAGATGAATGCTCCAAAATGACAATTATCGCTCTGAAATGTGATGGTAAAGCTTAATTCCTCTCGCAGAATCCGCAGATTTACGCAGAAAAGTTTCAGCGAAGTGAACTTTCCACTTTTTAAGGCTTAAAAATGGCAATTATCGGCAGGGAATTGTTTGCAGATTTCAATTTCTCCCGCAGATTTCGCAGATTTACGCAGAAAAGTTTTAGCCAAATGAACTTTCCACTTTTCACTTTCCACTATTTAAATGAAGGCTCCAAAATGGCAATTATCGGCAGGGAATTGGTTGCAGTTTTCATCTTCTCCCGCAGATTTGGCAGATTTCCGCAGAAAAGTTTTAGCCAAATGTACTTTTCACTTTTCACTGTCCACTATTTCAGATGAAGGCTTAAAAATGGCAACTATCGGCAGGAAATTGGTTGCAGATCTCAATTTCTCCCGCAGAGTCCGTAGATTTCCGCAGAAAAGTTTTAGCCAAATGAACTTTTCCACTTTTCAGGAAGGCTCTAAAACGGCAATTATCGCTCTGAAATGTGATGGTAAGGCTTAATTTCTCCCGCAGATTTTGCAGATTTCCGCAGAAAAGTTTTAGCCAAATGAACTTTTCTCTTTCCACTTTCCACTATTTAAATGAAGGCTTGAAAATGGCAATTATCAACAGAATTGGTTGCAGATCTCAATTTCTCCCGCAGATTTCGCAGATTTACGCAGAAAAGTTTTTAGTGAAAAACGGTCTTTTCTCTTGGTTCTTGCTTCCTTTTCAAAATGAAGGCTAACTGATTCCTGATTTTGTTTTCACCTTATTTTTCCAGAACAAATTCCAGTGTATCTACAATATCACCATATTCTGAAACTTCTATTTCAAAAGGAATTTCTGCCGGAGTTACTGTGTATCCAAGGTTTTCAAGTTGTTCCGCATCATTTTGTGCGGTATATTTTCCGGGTTTTAGTCCGAGGAAAGTGAAGTAACCGTCACCTTCGCTAAGAATTCGCGCTGCTCTGCTTCCATCTTCATTAAGAACATTGATGATGATCCTGCCCTGGCCACTTAAGCCGCCATTATCCTGAATGTAAACCATTCCTGCAACTTCGCCCATCACTTCCACCGGCACATGAATTTCTTTAAACTGGTTTGGAATTGTATGGACTTTAATTTTAGGATTCGGGATTTTCCAGGCGATATTGTCAAGGCTTGTAGGATCGAGTTCCAGAAGAATATCGATATACGGCTGTAGGTCTGTAATCCTTAGCACCGTTTTATCTTCATTATAAGACAATCTGCCTGTATTTTTTAGCTCCAGGCCGGGAACAGCCGGTTCCATAGGGTCCTTTATTCCGTTGGAGTTGTAATCCAGGAAAGGCCTAATCGTCAAGGCTGCCTTAGACATTGCTGTTCTGTTGCTTGCCATCACATAACCGGTATTGTCATCCAGCATCAGGCTTCCGCGGGCCGATTGTACAAAGGAAGAGTTTCTGTTGCCAATACGGGAAGTGAGGGCTGTTTGGGCAAAATTGAACGTGTACCTGAGTCCGAATTCAAAAATATGGGCATTGCGAATAAAGTTGTTTTCATAAGCCAGGTTTAGAAATCCGCCTTTAAACACCGGACGCTCCAGTTCGAGAATGGCATTGTTTACGCGGTTTCTGCTGAAATCATACTGCAACTGAGGGGAAAGTAGAAACTGGTTTGGCAGACGGTAAGTTTGCGAAACTGAGCTGTAAATAGTCGGATTTTTCGTCCTGTCATTATAAATTCCGTAGGTAGTAAGATTGGTGCTCACACCCATTATTGCTCCGGAAAGTAATAGCTGTGCCGTAGTAAATTCTGTAGTAGGCATAAGGATCTGATTGATGCTAAACCTGCTGAAGAGGGAGAAATTCTTACTCCGGATTGGAGCCGACAAACTAATCTTCCGTTCTTCCAGGTAATTATAGTTTATCGCCGTCTGGTCTTCATGATATTTGATGTAATTAAGGTCAATCTGAATATTGCCGGGGGTGCGATAGCTAAGAATACCCTCACCCTTTACGCCATACATGTATTGACCCGAAAAGAGCAGATTTGAAGCGAGACGTACCGAAGAATTTACAAAAGGCATCACTTCGCCGCTTATAACTTCAGATAAATATTCCACACCACCACCTACCGTTATGCCATTGCTCAGGCCGTAATTAAAATTTAACCTGGAAAACCTTCTGTGGTCTTCATCTTCCACAATACCGGCGCTAAGTGTATACTCCAGCTCGTTCTTCGGAACAAAATTGTAGGGAATATTGATTACCCGCTCTTCTACGCGTTCTTCACCCCAGGGGCCGTAAAAACGTAAACTTACTGCGGTGTTCCCATACATCAGCGGGACTTCAAAGGTATAGAACCCCGAGGCATCAGCTTCAGTAAAATCAACAAGGATATTATTTACATAAAGTTCTACTGTCCAGCGGGGATCTGTATAATCATTTAGAATATAACTTCCAAAAGATCTGCGGTTCTGCATTGGCGTATTGCTCACCTGTACCCCGGCAACCGGTGCAAAGAGAGAAGAAGTAGCCCGGGTGAAAATTCGTCCGACAGAAATCTGCTTAAATATCCTGTTGTCGTTATTTACATACCGCCACTGGTAAAACTGATTTCGGCTGTTGAAAGGAACGCGGGTTGAATAATTGAGCAATAGATTTGTCTCACCACCCAGAAACATCGTCCCTAAACCCAGGGTGAGCCGGTTGTCATTCTCTATATCGGTTTGTTGCGTGGTGATTACACCCCAATCCAGGGTTCCGGCTTTAAAAAAAGGATTGGTGCGGGCAATAGCGGTATCTGGTCTCACCACGCCTTTTACACGATCCAGGTTTTCGCGCATCTTTTTTAGCCGCATTTCTTTAATTGCCGGCAGTTCAAGATCTGTTTCCAGTTTAACCGAAAGGCTTCGGAAGGAAAAGTTGGTGTTGAGTCCGAAGATTTCTCCAAAGTAGTCCGATTTTAAATATAATCCGGTAGGGGAGTCAATAAAATCTGCTTCAGAAAGATTGTAAGTTTGATTCTTATAAAAAATGGTGTTTGTCGCAGGGTTTATCTGATACGTAGAATCGGGATGAATAATAAACCCGGAAATACTGTTATCTGTTTCTTCATTTCTAATTTTAAGGAAATCGAAAAGTTCTTTTACGGGCAAGAAAGCTTCCTGGTTTTTTATAGCAATAGGCAGCTCGATTACCCCCATCTTTGGAATATTCACTTCTACTGCCAGTTCATCATATTCGGGTACATTTCCCTGTGCAATAAGTTCTGAAGAATTAATCACAAAGCATAGTACCAACAAAAAGAAGAAAACTACTTTTTTACTGACGAATCCATAAAAGAAGAAAGCGGGGGAATTTTCTTGCATAAAGCGGATTTGCTCTTTTACTGGTGATTAAAGGTTAGGGTAAACGTGCCGGTATATTTCCCAGAAGGAAGATTGGTATTGGCAGGGATATTTAATGTTCCACCTACGTAAACAGGATTTACGTTTGGCGGATTAGCATTGGTAATAAACGTCTGTCCGGTGCTAAAGCTATTGATATTCAAATAAATAGTTCCTCCATTTGCACCTTCCAATGCCATATTATTTGGAGCACTAATCTGAATAATGGTTCCGGGATTCGCGATGACATCAAAAAGGGCAGGAGAAGGATTTTCTCCCATGTGGAGCAGATAAACATCTCCGGCGTGGGTGCGGTTTCCGTTAGGATCAACCGTTACTGTCCCCCCATTGGAACCAACAGTAAATGAACCAAAATTTAAAAATTGCGCAGTATTCACTTCAACGGTAATTGGAATCGGCGGATTCTCCTGTGCGCCCGCATTTGCAACCAGAATAAAAAGCAGTGCAAAGACAAAAAATCTAAAATGTAAACCTGTAAATCGCATATGCATCTGTTAGTTCTTTATGAGCACTTTCTTTGAAAAACGCTGATCGCCTACGAACAGGTTTATAAAATATACCCCCGGAGCCGTTATCGCTCCAAATTCCACAGTTTCTTTGCCGCGGCCTTCCTTAACCTGCAGGATCTGCCCTGTCACAGTACTGGCTCTTAAAACTCCTTTTTGACCCTCTTCAAGATTTAAGGTTACTTTAAAATTATTCCGGTCAGTTTGTACACTGAATAGCTCATCAAAAGCAACAGCTGTACTGGTTATCTTTTCTTCAGAAAAAATTAGATGAAACCTACTGTTGTTTTCCCCTTTCTGAATATTGAATGAGTAACTTTCTTTTTCCATCAAATTTTGACCAATCTTTTTCTCTTTATCAATAAGATAAACATTGAAGTTAAGCGGAAGGTTTTGTATATCCTGAAGTGAAATGGTCATATTTCCGCTTTTTTCGGCTCTTATACCAAGCGGGATTTTAGTGTATTCACGAGTGGCTGGAAAAGGAAGTCCGCTAATAGACAATTGTTTTTTATCTGTACTTATACTGTAAAGGTTTGGTACGCTCACATCGGTATTCATCATTTTATGGGCATCTTTTTCTTTCTCGAAATCTGTGCTGGACTGCGAAGAGAAATAAATTACCATGGCATCTGCTGTTTCAGTATTTCCAAATTTGGCACTCAGTCTTAGCAACGGTTTTAATTCCGGTTCCCTGGTTTTCAAAAACGGCTGATCAAAATTGTTTATCCTCACAGAATTTGTCATTCCCAAAGTTCCATTTACCAAATCGGCTCCGGTTTCACTATCGCTTACCTTTATAAAGAAGCCCTGCATGGATGGAATAATATTTGATGATCTTCCATCACTTGCAATTCCGTCCACATAGGAAGTGTAGGTTCCTGTATATCTATTGCTACTTCCAGCAGTGAAAAAGTAAATTCCGTCGTCAATATTTGTTTTTGTCCAGCCATTGGTGGCATCCCAATCAATAGGAGAAGGATAGGGGTTACCAATCAGGTGGAAACCTTTGGTGAAAACCTTGTGGTTATTGGAAAGTGTCCTGGAAAAATTTCCGTTGTTCACTTCGCCGGTAAGTTCTACAGTTACAGGATCACCAGTGTCCCCAAAATTAATTGCATAGCCTTCCATAACATTTAAAGCTGAAGTTGAAGTGGTATAAGCTTCCCATCCACTGGCATGCGTGCTGAGCGTATCAGCAATAGGAGTTGTGATTTCCCGGTTTTCATCGTACCGGTAAAAATTGGGGAAAGCAGCTTCCAAATCAATATAAGGTAAGAAATCCCCAACAGTAGAAGGTTGAACAGGAGAACTGAAATATTTATATCCAAAAGCCACATCCATAAACCGCTGTATATGGACCAGCCCTGTAACTTCTCCATTTCCGGAACCGTCTATTAATGCAGTTTGAGTTTCAATGGAAATAAGGGTAAGTTGATTACCAGTCTTAAAATTGCCATTTTCGACCTTTAATATTCCGGTGAGTTCTATAATTGCTTCGGAAGAAACACCTGCGGAATTGTTAATAGTCAGGTTTTGTATGCGGTTATTCGTAAAAGCTCCCAGAGGAATTACCTGGGCTGTGCTCCCTACAAAGGCCATGCTTCCGTTTTCGACATCTAAACTACCGGAACTGGTAATTGCCCCGGCAACCTGTAACTGGTTGGCATTAACTTCTATTGAAGCACCTGTTTCTACGGTTATGTTATTTGACAGTCCGTCGTTACCTGGTGACAACAACGGATAATTTTCTAAACCTGAAGGAATAACAATGTTGGAAGCAAGAGTAGGCAGGGAGTTACAGCTCCAGTTGGAGGGCGTATTCCAATTGGTACTCGTATTGCCGGTCCAGGTGTTATCTGTATTTACGCTAACGGTAACAGAACTTGCTGTATTACTTGTACATCCATTGGCATCGGTAACACTACTTATGGTATAGGTAGTGGTTTCAGCAGGGGTAACAGCAATGGTATACGGATTTTGTTCTACTACAAACATACCGGCAGGGCCGAAATTAGCTGATATCGTCCAGGGCCCTGTTCCGGAGAAATTTGCAGTTAATTGCGTATTTTCTCCAATACAAATAGAATTATTTTCCGTTGTTACTGTCACTGTAGGTGAGCTTACAGTAATAATAGCCGCGTTAGACTCATGGGTGGCAATGTAAGGAGAAGGAGTTGCCCCAAAATTGTTTGTACTCGAGAGGATACTGTTTCTGTAAAAATAGTAGGTGCCGGGGTTGTTAAATGGAGCTGTAGAAAGATCTGGAGTATATGTAGCCTGGGTAGCCCCTCCAACAGAGGTTCTCTCTCCATCTGGAGACAAACTGTATGTCCATTGATAACCTGATCCCTGAATGTTTATCCCCGAGGGGAGAGCTCCGATTATGTTTCCGGAAATTGTATTTGCTGCACCGCCCATACAAACCGTCTGATCTTGATTGGTGGTAAGCTCATTGGAAAATACCAACTGCGGTTCACTAAAGGTCACACGGTTATTATCCGGGCCTTCATAATATTCGTATGTTAGTTCACTGTTATTCAGACTAAGTAAAATTCCTGTTTTATAACTGGTAGGATAATCCTGGTCTACAAAATTATCATAGACCAAACTATTGTCAACATATAACCTTCCGCCATCGTCAGAACCCAGGTTCACTGTGTATAATCCATCTTTGCTGGAATTCATCCTGTACCTTACAGAAAACGTTTCTGTGTAAATTCTTGCTCTTATCTCTCCATCTGAATAGACAGGAAAGCAGTTAAAATCGCCACCAAAATATTGATCGATTGTTTCCAGTGGTTCGGAATAATACCCAAGGTAGTTACTAAAAGATGCTCCATCGTAAATATGGCCTATCCAGTTATCTGTACCCTTTGTTAAAGGATCGTCATAAATGTTTGATCCCCCGCTAACATTACTATTTACGATTATATTAGTGGGAGTAGTGGCCGTACAATTTCCCGCTACGTTTAGAAACACCCTCACCTGTCCTGAAAATTCTGGTGTAAACGAAACTAAAACGTTATTAGCATTTGTTACAGGATTCCCGGTGTTTTGATATGAAAAAGCAATTGCCGGTTCTGTGGGTGCATCATTTTTAAACACAGTTAAGGCTAATTGATTAGAAGGGGCAGTGGTATTTCCCGTAGCCACTTGGTACGTCAGACCCTTTATGACATTCATCACAAAATGTTGTCCAACAGCCATATTACTGGAAACGAGGTTCGACCGTAAAGGCATATCTATACAAGGAATCTGGGGCTGCGAAAGGACTGAAGTAGAACTGGTATTGTAGGCACACGCAGTTGGAGGATTTACAGTTAAAGTTGCTTCATTTGAAGTGGTACTACATCCAGCGCTGTTTTTAAGTACTACTCTAAACCGGCTTCCGTTTTGGGATAACTGAGCATTGTTTACGGTAAGGGTATTAGTCGTTGATCCGGTAAAATTGGTTCCTGTTACGTTCGTCCATGTCCCGGAAACATTTCGTTGCCATTGAAAAGTAGCTCCTGTGGTCGAGGTTGCTACCTGGAAAGTTGTACTGGCACCCATAGAAACTGTCCGATTTACTGGTTGACTGCTAATAACAGGTCCATCGGCAGAAACAGATAAAGTAGCAGCATTGGAAGTTGTAGTACAACCAGTTCCCACTATAACCCGGTAGCGATAATTATTTAAAGCCAGAGGAGCATTATTTATATTTAAAGTATTTGTAGTTACATTGCTATAATTACCACCATTGGAAAGATTTGAAAAAGAGGTACCTCCATTGGTACTTACCTGCCATTGAAAAACTGAACCTGAAGAGCTAACCTGGAAACTGGTGTTACCCCCAACGCAAACATTTTTGTTTGTAGGTTGTACAGAAACTGACGGGGGAGTTCCACTTGTAGCATTAAGAGTGACTTCGTTAGAAGTTACAGAGCCTGAGTTATCTGTCACCTCCACCCTTAACCTAACTGTACCCTCGTTGTTCGTCCAGTTTTGAACCGTGAGGGTGGAAGTATTATAATTACGGAAAAATCGTTGTTCACTTTCTGGGGTCAGTGCGTACCATGAGCCTCTGTTGGCAAACCACTGGTAAGATAAGGTTCCTGAACCTGTTGCCTTAACCTCAAAAGTTGCTACGTTGCCGTTACAAACTGTCTTACTTACAGGCTGTTGTGTAATGGTGGGTACAAAAACAGCAGTCAACTGCTCTTTTTCTGCTAAAAAGGGAACAAAAACATCTTGATGGGGTCCATATATTGGAACAACTTCTTCTGAAGTTTTACCAATATTTGCCCGCACCGAAAAACTCCCCAAAAAGAGAACGGCAAAAAATAAACAAGGAAAAAACTTTAGGTTCCTCATTTATTTAAAAATTGTAGGTTAAATAGTAGTTATTGACCATAGAACTTTGTTTGGGACTAGTTCAGGTTATATTGTGTTTCATTGTAAACTTTGCCTTCTTCCGTTTTATAGGTGATAAGCAATTTTCCGTTATTTAGATCAATATCACCGGCATTGCGCAGCTCAAAAGAAAAATTTCTTTGGCTGTTGGGGGTATAAACAGAAACTCCTTTTACTATTCCTACCTGTGTAGAAGTACCTTCAGCTGAAATATGCTCAACTTCTATATTTCCATAGGTGGACATGTTTCCGCTGCGGTTTAGTTCCAGTGATAATTTTGGTGTTTCAATCTCCCTGTTCAACCCGATATTTGCCAAATTTACCTGGGTGGTAGATTCGCCCTGTCTGATGATCACCGGAATGCTGATTCCAAAAACTGTTTTAATATTAATTGAAATTCCTTCTCCTTCTTCAGCTTCTTCTTCTCCCAGTGCGGTTTGTTCCTCTACAGCGCGAAGGTACATGTGGGAACGGTATTCTCCCTGTTCGAGATTTCCGGTACGGGTAAGCTGTACCCGGACAGTCTGAGCCTCATTAGGGGCAAGGCTTACCCTTCTTGGAAAGTATCTAAGAAAATCCTCGGCGAAATTTTGTCCTTCTTCCGGTTCTTCAACCTGTTCAAAATTTCCGGATTCCGTCATTTTATAGTTCACAAAAGAAATGGCGTAAACAGCCGTATCATTTCCCGTGTTGGCAAGGTTGATTTCCTGCGAACGCTGCGAACCATCAAAAACAATTCTCTTGGGCATGATCATAAGATCTCCCTGTGCATAACTATTTCCAAAAGAAAAAAGCAAAATGAACAAGAGAGAAAGATGGGGTAAGCTAAGTAGTTGTTTAATCATATCCTAAAGCTTATTTGGGGTTTTATGAGCTTAAATTACTGGTTACTAAGGCAGTAAAACAGTAATAAAAACGTTAAGGAAACATGAAAATTAATTATAGGAAACAGTAACATTAAAACCGTCTGGACTTGTATAAAGTCCCGAAAACTGATTGGCTTCCAAATTGAGGGTAGCACCAATTCTTAGCAGGTCTACTCCATTACCTTGTATAGGATCCACAGTAAAATCATCCAGGATCACCGCCTGGTTGGGATTTTCAGTATTATATAGTATGTAGGAGTCGGGCAAGGTAATTGAGTAACTATTATTTCCATGAGTAACTTCAGCCTCTGCGGGAGTCACATTTCCCGGTAAGGAGTTGGAAATCTGCACTCCAAAAGCGGTCCGCAAACCATCTGGTGAAAGGATAATACTTCCCGGATTATAGGCGCTTATTACATTACCAAAATCCAGATCTGCGGTTTTATGCAGCGCTATAGGATCAATCACCGTAACCCTGCTCGTAACCGTTGCCGATGCAGATGCCTGGGCAAAAACCTTTGCCGAAAAAAACACCGACAACAAAAAGAAAAGGACAACTGCTTTATTCATGAGTTTTAGGACTGATTGAGGTATAAGATAAAAAAACGCCGCCACATGGGCGGCGTTTTTTCTACTTAAATAATTTTCTATTCGTAAGCAACAGTTATTGGAAGACTTCCTGTATAGTTTCCAACAACCTGGTCAGCTGCCAAGGTAAGAGTACCTCCGACCTGAAAAGTTTCATCTGCACCATCACCTACTTTATCACTATTGTGCACTATATTATTAACTAACATTGATGATCCAGTGGTAGTTTGATTAGTTAAAGTAATTTCGTTATCAGTAGGTAAGGTTACAGTATAACCATAACCAAGAGCTGCATTTACGGTAAATTCCGCGGCAGTTGGAGTAGTACCACCTACTCTGGTTGCTGTACCAGATACCGAGTTATCTGTACCGACTATAACGTTTCCTGCTGCATTGTTGGCAACCTTGCCAAAAACAAGGTCAGTACTTTCAGAGATAGTAATTGGACTTACAATATCGGCACTTGCTTGGTTAGTTGCAGTTACACCTTCCTGCGCAAAAGCAGTTGTTCCAATAAAGGCAAGTAAAATAAAAGTAATTTTTTTCATAAGAGTTGAGTTTAATAAATGTAAAATTGGGGTTAATAGATTGTTAACGTGGCGAATGTAGATTGTAAGTTCACTGCGCACAATAAAACTCGATGAAATACCTAAATAATCGATTAAATACACTTTTTAATAAACTTAGATCGAATTTAATTCTCTACAAGTTGCCGATTTTCAGGAATTTATAGCGGTTAGGAAATCTATATTACGGTAATTTTACCACTTCTGTTTTTGTCTACTGAAAGAAGCAGGATTGCTTATAATCTCTGTCTTTATGAACATGTGTAGATTGTGGGCAGAGCTTACTTTTTTCTAGGAATAGAGTTTCATCCCCGCTGAATTGAAGAGGTAGGAAATTTTACTAAAGAAGTACTATTAAAATTTAAATCAGTGACTTCTATTCCTTCGATAAAGAAAGAAACCTGTCGATGAATGGTAATATTATGCTTGTATTCTATTGGCAGTTCAACTAATCGCTATATATTCCTGCATTAGTAACCTGAGTTCGATTAAAAAATAGCCAGCTGTTGTGTCTGGCGAGTTTGATATTTGATGGATGGTTTTTTGGGCAGGAAACTA
>NZ_JAVRHO010000031.1:0-29056 GCF_031846515.1 Autumnicola lenta | reverse complement strand
GTTTTATTTTCACTTCCATTGTAGCACCTATTTGCCGAAAACTGTAAATTTAGCCATCTCTTTAAAATGCCAATTATCGGCATTATATTAGCGGAAATATTTTTTAATTTACGAGCTTAAGAGATTGTGTTTTCCTTCAAGGTCTCTTTTCGAATTTGTAGGCATGAAAAAGGAATAAACCTACAAGGTTTTAAAAACCTTGCAGGAGTTAAAGTGCTACCCCAATTTAATCGAATTTTGATAAGATGAAAAAAATATTTTTACTGATAATTGCCATTTTTTGCAGTGCTCCTTTATTAGCTCAGAAAATTGCAGTCTTAAAATACAGTGGCGGCGGTGACTGGTATTCAAACCCCACTGCCTTGCCCAATCTTATTGAATTCAGCAACAAAAATATCAACACTGCAATAGAAAAAAAGCCAGAAACGGTAACTCCAGGCGCTGCAGATATCTTTCAGTATCCATATATTCATATGACCGGTCACGGAAATGTCTTTTTTAGTGATGAAGAGGCAGAAAATTTGAGAAAATATCTTTTAAGTGGCGGTTTTCTTCATATTGATGACAATTACGGGATGAATGAATATATCAGGAAAGAACTGAAGAAGGTTTTTCCGGAGAAAGCATTAACCGAGCTTTCTGCCGATCATCCTGTTTTTAGTACCTCCTATAAATTTCCAAACGGTTTGCCCAAGATTCATGAACATGATAATAAGCCGCCACAGGCCTTCGGGCTTTTCGAAAATGAACGGTTGGTTTGTCTGTTTACCTATGAAAGTGACCTGGGAGACGGCTGGGAGAATCCCGAAATTCATAATGATCCTGAAGAAGTGAGGCTAAAGGCTTTACGAATGGGAGCGAATATCTTAAAATACGCGTTTGAAAATTGAAAAAACAACTTTCACACCAGCAGTCCAGGTTTAATAAAAGAGAATGCCCTATAATCCTAATCCTCGATAATGTTTCAGGTGAGGCCAATATTGGCAGTATTTTTAGACTGGCCGATGCCTTTGGAATAGAAAAAATAATATTCTGCGGAACCTTTCCGAACTTAACCAGTAACAGGTTAAAAAGAACAGCCAGAAATACACATGAATATGTGAGATTTGAAGTTTTTGAGCAGACAAAAGAAGCTGTTGAAAAATATAAGGATGAGTCTTATACTCCTTTTGCCTTAGAAATTACAGCTGAAAGTGCCGCAATAGAATCCATAAACTTTTCTGAATTTGCAAAAATCTCGCTGGTAATAGGGAATGAAGCTAATGGCATACAGGAGGAGATACTTTCCCTTTGCAATAAAGTTTTTCATATTGAGATGTTTGGAAACAACAGCAGTATGAATGTAGCCCAGGCAACAGCAATTGCCCTTTATGAAATCAGAAAAAACATTCAGCTTTAAATTAAAATAATATATTTACGCTGTGAATGCAAAGGAACTTTCTTACGGAATTTTACGTGCTACCGGTATCATGCTGGGAATCATACTGCTACTATATTTCCTATATGAAATCCAGTCGGTTTTAGTATATATTGCTATTGCAGGTGTCATTTCCCTTATTGGACGGCCGGTGGTTATTTTTTTAAAGCAAAAGCTAAAAATTCCAAACCAGATGGCTGTAATTCTGGTGCTTTTGCTGGTACTTTCTTTCTTTACCGGAGTTGTTTTTGTATTTGTTCCAATTGTCATAGAACAGAGTCAGCATCTGGGACAAATAGATATGGAAGCATTTAGGACTGATTTAAATAACCTTAATACCCAGATTAATACTTACCTGGGTGTGGAAGAAATAAATATTATAGAAGGACTTAAGCAAAGTGAGTTTGTAAGAAACTTTGATATTACTGCAATTCCAAAGTTTTTAAACAACGTTTTCGGAATTCTTGGCGCTGCCCTTGTTGCTATATTCTCCATAATTTTTATTTCATTTTTCCTGTTAAAGGATAGTAAATTAATGATTAACAGCATCCTTGTTTTTGCGAATCAGGGCAATGAGGGGAAATTTCAAAGAGTATTTAATAAGATTAAAATTTTATTATCACGCTACTTTGTGGGTCTTACCATGCAGGTAAGTGTATTATTTATCCTTTATACAATCCTGCTAAGTGTCTTTGAAGTCAGAAATCCCATTGCTATCGCTTTTATTTGCGCCACGCTAAACCTGGTTCCTTATTTAGGTCCTTTATTTGCGGGAATCCTGATGGCTCTTTTTGTAATCTCAAGTAACTTAGGAGCCGATTTTACTGTAATAATTCTACCACGCCTAATGTATGTGATGCTGGGTTATGGAATTTGCCAGTTGATCGATAATTTTATTTCACAGCCCATGATTTTTGGAGCTAGTGTACGTTCGCATCCACTCGAGATCTTCCTTATTATCTTAATTGCCGGATTACTTTTTGGAATTACCGGAATGGTGGTTGCCGTTCCCTTTTACACCGCTTTAAAAGTAATTGCAAAAGAATCTTTAAGTGAATATAAAATTGTAAAGAGACTAACCCGGGACCTTTAAAATTCCAGTTTTGAACGCACACTTACTACACAAAGATGTTCAGGATTTTATTCAGGAGAACCGGAATTCAGATCTTTCAAGATTAATTCTTAAAGGGAGTCCTTTTCCTAAAACCACGGTTCAGGAGCTTGCTGTACAGATAAAGGGCTTAAATACTTCGGAAAAAAAGCTGCCTACCTGGTATCATACTAATGGAATCTTGTTCCCGCCAAAACTAAATCTTGAGCAGACATCTTCAGAAAAAACAGCCAGTTATAAAGCTGAGATTATTAACGGAGAGCGGCTAATCGATATTACCGGAGGATTTGGAGTAGATACCTATTGCTTTTCAAAAACCTTTAGGGAAGTGATTTACTGCGAAATGAACACAGAATTAGCTGAAGTTGCCTCTCATAATTTCAAAAAATTAGGTACAGAAAATATTGAGGTGCTTACAGGGAATGGAATAAGAATTTTAGAAAAAAACCCCTCTGAATATGACTGGATATTTATAGACCCTGCGAGACGCGATAATAAGGGAGGCAAGGTCTTCAGGCTTCAGGATTGTCTTCCTGATGTTCCGAAGCATCTCGAGTTACTTTTCTCACGAACGGACAATATCCTTATCAAAACGTCTCCCCTACTTGATTTAAAAGCAGGTCTTGAAGAACTTCAAAATGTAGTGGAAATACACATCGTTTCCGTAGAAAATGAAGTAAAAGAATTGCTGTGGATATTGAAGAAAAATTTCACTTCTGAAATTAAAATCAAGACGGTAAATTTTCAGAAGAAAGGAGATCAGTTTTTTGAAAATATTCCAGGAACAGAAGTCGCAGATTTACAATATTCCCTGCCGCGAAAATTTATTTATGAGCCCAATCCCGCAATCATGAAAAGCGGATTGTTTGCGGAACTTGGCCGGCAAACACAGACTGAAAAGTTGCATCCAAACTCCCACTTATTTACTTCTGATGAAGAAAAATATTTTCCAGGAAGAATATTTCAAATAATTGATGTTAAGCACTTTAATAAAAAGAACCTGAAGAAAGAGTTTAAAGGTGAGAAAGCGAATATAACCACTAGAAATTTTCCTGAATCGGTTTCAGAAATACGAAAAAAGTTTCAGATAAAAGACGGTGGTAGGGACTACTTGTTTTTTACAACCAATTTGGATAATGCAAATATTGTGATAAGATCCCGCAAGATCTAGAAACATCTTCGAAGAACTTTCAACAGAAAAGTGGTCACTTGAATTTCAACATTTTCGGCAATAAGCAGAACCGCTAACTCTTCACAACGTGTTTTTGTTCAGAATAAGAAAAAAGGAAGTAGAATACAACCCATAGTACCAGCGCTAATAATCCTGCTAAAACAAAACTTCCCAGAATATATAGCCCGAGACTCTGAAAAATTTCAGCCGAAGAATCGAAATTTTCCATGCTGAGTTTCCAGTCAAGACCATTACCAGAAATTAAAGAACCCATTTGGTAACTTCCGTAGATAATAAATGGAATGAGCGGCGGAATACTGATATTTGAAAACAAAAATGCGATTACTTTGTTTAACCGGAAAATAGCTCCCAGGGAAAAAACCAGGAGTGTATGTAAGCCCCAAAAGGGCGAAATTCCAATAAAAACACCTAATGCTATGGCTGCAGCTTTTTTGTGCGCCGGTTCCCGACTTTTTACAATGTCTTCTTTCCAGAATCTCTTAAACCCTTTCTTTTTAAAGTCCTGATATTTGTTGCGTGGATGTATATAAAAGAAGCTTACCAGTACAAACCACATGTAAAGCAATGTAATACGTGTAATGTCCCAGAAAGGCCGAAAGTGTGTCACCCTGTTTTTTTCGTAGAAGACTTTTATCGGGATATTTTTAACTTCTACATTTCTCCATGCCGATTTTACAATAATCTCAATTTCAAATTCGAATTTACGGGTATAAAACCGGATGTTGTTCACCACATTTAACGGGTAAAGCCTATACCCGCTCTGCGTATCACTGAGCTGAGTGCCAGTAACTACAAGAAACCAAAAGTTTGAAAATTTATTCCCCGTTGAGCTTTTTCCCGGTATACCATCGCGTCCCATATTTCTATCTCCAACAAGAAGTAATTCCTGGTCTCCGGATTGCCTGCTTTCCAGCTCGGTTAAGAAGATATCCAGATCATCGGGGTAATGCTGTCCGTCGCTATCTATTGTTATAGCATATTCATAACCCAGTTCCTGAGCAAATTCAAATCCTCTGTTAAGGGCCACGCCTTTTCCTCTATTTTCCTTAAAATGCAGGATTTCCAGATCAGAAAATCCGGTTAAGATATCCCGGGTATCATCTGTGGAACCATCATTTACCACTACTATATTTTCTGTATATACCAAAAGATCCTGAAGGACACTAGCCAGAGATCCGGCATTGTTATAGGTTGGAACCAGGACACAACAATTAAATTTGATGAACCTGGATTGGTATATAGGCGATTTACTCAAAATATTAGCTTTAAAAAGAGGTCAAAAATATTATTTAAAACAGAAAGGGAATAAAACTTTTCCAGAAAGTTAAAACTAATTATAGGACGCGTTGATTTTCAATGCCAGACAACCATTGTTTCGGGCATTTCCTTTTAAGGTAATGGCTTTACCGACTTCTTCAATTTCAGATTCCAAAATTAAAATATCATCTACATTAGGATCTACAACAGCCATAAACTTAACATTATTTGCTTTTGAAAACTTTAATTCCCTACCTGTTTGCCGCTCCAGTTCCTCTTTGAACATCTGCATTAGAATAACTCCGGGTGTCACCGGACGGTCGGGAAAATGCCCCTGATAAAGTTCGTGGTCTTTCCTGATTTTAATTTCAGTAAAAAAATGTCCATCTTTCTTGGTGGTTTGAACTACCGAATAAAAATCTTTTAAAAGCATTTTAGCTATTGTATAACGGTTAAATAAAAATAAGCAGAAAATATAAGATTATCTCAGTTCTGAAGGAGAATTCTAAGGATTAATAGCACCTTCAGATTTCAAATTACTGTCACTGTCCGCATATCTGAGGTGGCTATAATATTCCCGTTTTCATCCTCTGTTCTCGCGGTGACCATTGTAACATTCTTGATTTCATGTTGAATGTCTACATAAGTTGTAAGTCGGGTACCAATCTTGGGCAGGATTAGAACTTCAACAGATTTTATTGAACCAATAAAACCGGTTTCCGGCTTTTCCAGTCCGGCAAGAAAACCTCTATAGCCTCTATGGAGTGACATGCTTTGGGCCATATGTTCTATGACACCAGGTTCTGAAAATCTACCATTTTGAACCAGAATGTTATCAGCCGGAATGGTGAATCCCATCTTTCCAGCGAGATGGCTGTATTCATACAAGCTATCCACCATTACAAAAGGTGGTTTTTGCGGAATAAGCTGTGTAATTCTTAAAGCATCCAATATTGGTTCTTGTAGTATGTTTTCTGTCATAGTTTTCGCTAAAGGCTAGAGAACGTTCCCGGAACGTCTGTTTTTAATAAATACTCAAGTTAATATTTTAAAACTCCTTTACAGCTTTTTCTCCATAAAAACTTAAAATCCTTTTAAGAATGCATCCGCTACTCGCTAAAGCAGATGATGTTTAACTCCAGGATCAACATTAAAAAAAGAAAATTAATTTTATATATAATTTTCTGAAAGCAAAGGATTTAAAAATGCATTATAGCTTTTGAAGTTATATCCTTTAGAAAAAAGGAATAAAAGGTTTGGAAGGTATGTATGTAAAAGCTACATTTGCATCCGCAAAAACGATTACCAAGTTCATTATTTAACGGAGAGTTGCCAGAGTGGTTAATGGAGCAGTTTGCTAAACTGTCGACGAGCAATTGTCGCGTGAGTTCGAATCTCACACTCTCCGCTAGTTTTCGGGGTGTAGCGTAGCCCGGTTATCGCGCCTGCTTTGGGAGCAGGAGGCCGCAGGTTCGAATCCTGCCACCCCGACTTTTAATGTTTTATTTAACATTAAATAATACCTAAACAAATGATTTTCAATTCTTTAATAAGATTGAGGATCATTTGTTTTTATTTAAAACCATCCTTAAAGCGACCTAATCGGTCACCTATTCGGTTACCTTTTTTTTCTTAACTTTCGGTGTCCTACCAGACTTTTTAAAGTGATTTGATTTTCGTTTATCTCAATTTATTAACTTTTAAAAGAGAAGGCAATGGAAACAAAAATCACATTCAGTATTTTATTCTGGCTCAATGTTACAAAATCTAAAAATGATGTTGCGCCTATTTATGCCAGGGTAACAGTAAATGGACGTAGAGCGGAGATCAGTCTAAAACGGAGTTGCCCGGTTGATTCCTGGGATCACGATGCGCATAGAATTAAAGGCCGAAAGGCAGAAAAACTAACTATTAACGCATATTTGGATAGAACGTATTCCAGATTATTGGATTGCCAGGAAAACCTTCAGAAAGAAAACAAGCTTGTCACCGCCAAGGCTATTAAGTCTCGTTTTTTAGGTGTAGATGACACCTGTAAAACACTGCTTGATATTCTTGATTACCACAAGGAGCACATGAAAGATGTTCTAAAGCCGGGTACTTTAAAAAACTATAAGACCACAGAACGCTATCTGAAAGATTACCTGAAGAAGGAAGTCCGAACTTCCAATACTTATCTTAAGGACCTGTCCTATTCTTTTGTGATTGATTTTGAAAAACATCTAAGACGCAAAAAAGATAAAGAAGGAAAGCTTCAACTCACCAATAATGGTGTTATGAAGCATATGGAGCGGTTCAAGAAACTTCTGAACCTCGCTATAAAATTAGAATGGATGGTAAAAAACCCATTCCGTGATTATAAAATGAAATTCAGAAAATTTGACCGGGCTTTTTTAAGCACCTTAGAGCTCCAAAAACTGGAAGAAACTATCTTTAATAGTATCACATTGGAAAAGACCAAGGACATCTTTCTATTTGCCTGTTATACAGGTTTATCTTATGTAGATGTAAAGCAACTTTCCAGAAATCATTTAGTGAAAGGAATTGACGGGAGAGACTGGATACATTGTATTAGGGAAAAGAGTCAGACCTCTATGAAAATCCCATTATTGGATAAGGCTAAGACAATATTGGATAAGTATCCGAACAATCAAGAATCTGGATTTTTATTACCCATATATTCTAATCAGAAAACCAATAAATACCTTAAAGATATTGCCAGTCAGTGTGGCATTCATAAAAAGCTGAGCTTCCACGTTGCCAGACATACTTTTGCAACGACAGTAACACTTTCTAACGGTGTACCAATAGAAACGGTTTCAAAATTATTAGGTCATACCAAATTATCAACTACGCAGATTTATGCTCGGGTCATTGAACAAAAAATTGGAGAGGATATGGATAAGTTGCAATTGAAATTAGGGGGTAACTGAATTCAAAATTTATTATATTGGCAGTTATCTTTAGAAAGCTAATGAATAATCATTGGCTTTTTTATTTGAAATTATTCAAATGAAATTTTTCGGTAAAATAGTAATAACATTTAACGATATATTTCCAAAGGAGGAACCAATAGGAATAAACGAATATCTTGAAGGGATAGATAGGGAAATGTTATTAAAGTTTAGTTCATTCATATTGGGCTTTTCAAGAAATTCAGATTATGAGAATCCACTTTCTTTCTTAAGGATGTATTTCTCCAAAGAGAATATGGGTTTTATGAATGAGGTGTTCGAAAATTTAAAATATTTTGTAAATAAGGGGGCTTTCGAAATGGATACATATAGTTTTCCTTATATAGTGAGTAGTCTGTTTTTTTTTGAAAATGCTCACAATAAAGATTATGGGGAATCTAAAAAATATTCCAATCAGGAAATTGAAATCAGAATTTTTAAAGCTTATTTACTACTAAATAAGATTAACACAACAGATAGGACACTTATTTTAAATGAAAGCACAAAATATTTAAAAGGAGACATTTCTAGATACGTAACAGCTTATTGTCTAGGGCTTTTTTTGAATAATTCTGATTTTTCAAATTATGATGTTAGAAAAATTTTTGTAACTCAAACCATTAGGGCAATATCTTTTTTTAATTTTTTAGAACAACGGGAAGAAGCCCAAGAATTGCTAAAAGCGTTTTATAAAGAATACGATATATCTGGTTATCAAGATTATGTTAAGGGATTATTGCCTATTAAAATTTCAGTAATCACTAAAGAAAAAGAAGCACATACAGATATAACCATACCAAAAGGCGAAAATCAAGCATCAAGCATTCAATTTCTTGAAAAATTTTCAATTAATAAATCTCAATTACTTCAAGAATTTGATTTTGTGAACATAAGATCAAGCCCCATTTATCGCGTTGATAAAAATACTTTTAGACTAACATACCCCTTATTCGTACTTGAATTGATTGGTAATGGATTATACTTCAAATTCAAAGCGATTAACGATAAACTGCCTAAAGAAAGTAAGGTTAAAGATTTGTATGGTTTAAAAACCTATGAGTTTTCTGAAAAGTACATTTTACATAGAGTATTAAAGGAATATTTTGGTAATAGATATTTTCAAAGAAATGGAGATGAATTAGATTCTGGATATGATGGTGCGCCTGATTATTATGTGAGAAACGGGAAAAGAATATTCTTATTTGAATCAAAAGATATTTTAATCAATGCCCAAGTAAAACAGTCTTCCGATTTTAGGATTATAGATAAAGAATTAGCAATAAAGCTTTATCAAAATGAGAAAGGTAAAGCTAAGGCTGTTTTACAGATAATAAATAATATTCGTAAAATACTTTCTAAAACTTTAGAATTTGATTCAGGTTTTAATCCTAGAAACGTAATCATTCATCCAGTTTTGGTATTGCATTATAGAATATTCAATACATCTGGACTTAACAAATGGATAAACTTTTGGTTTCAAGATGAGTTAGAAAATTTAAAAACTGAAGGCTATAACGTCTCCAACGTAAAACCTTTAGTTCTTATTGATATAGATACATTAATTTTCAACAAAGATGTATTCAAAAACAACAAACTGACATTAGAAGAAGTATTAAGTTTTTATCAAGACAATTTTATAAACTTTTCAGTTAAGGAAAGAAAATATCGTAGTGAAGAAGAAGCTACCCAAGCTTCTAAAAACTCTTTGATCCCTTTTGGAGATTATTTAGATGATAAGATAGATTCAGAAGGATTGAGAGTAATTCCTGAAGAATTTAAAGAAAAAGCTTATGGTTTATTTGACAAATCTGACGTGGATAAGATCTAAACTTGATGGATTATGAAAAAAAGAACACCAATCCCAAAACTTGCAAAAGTAAGGTCTGAATTGCAAAAAGAAATTGAATCAATTTGTCCGTTTTGTGCGAATGAGGATGTGGGGCATTTTCAAATTCACCATATAGATGAGATTCCTTCAAATCATGAAATGCAAAATCTTTTACTTATTTGTCCTATATGCCATTCGAAAATTAATAAAGGAGATATTTCGCAACAAGACGTTCTTGACAAAAAAATAAATATTCTTAATAAGAGTTTAAAAGTTAAGTTTATATCAATATCGGTTGATAAAAATAGATGTAGTTGGAGACCTATTAAAAATACCGAAAATGCTTTTGAAGCAGTAAAATTACAATCATTATTCCCGATTTTTAATTTCAGCATTATCAATAATTCCCTTGAAACAATATTGCTAACTGGTATTAGAATTACAGCAAGAAGATTGCCAATAGGACTTGCAGGCCCGAATATCCCCTTACCCAATATCCTTCGACCATCAATAACCTATAAAATAAAGATGCCTGAAGATGGCGAAACAATAGAGACAAACCTTATTGATGAACTTGAAGTTCCTTCAAAAAGAGCGTTTAAGTTTCAAGTGGAGCTATATGATGATTCTATGGAAAGATTTAAACCTCCTTTCAATAAATATGTATTACATATTGAATTACGATTTAACAATGATTTCTACATTAAAATCCCAAAAGTACTTCTAAACACAAAGGAGGATTATGACCATTTATCCCATTCATTTTTAAATTAAAATATGATAAAAGCAACGTGTTCAAAAATGAAATATATAAAACAAAACCGTTTTTAATAACTAATAATAATCCTTCCTCTTTAAAGCTATTTTTATTTTATTCAATTCGGATTGTGGTAGATCAATCTTGAGATACTTTTTGCCAAACAAGGTTTCCACAGGTTCAACTTTCTCCATCACTTCCAAATATTCACACTTAACTTTTCTTAGCTCACTAACTACTCTATCGTATTGAAGTTTTGAAATATTCTCAAATTCAGTTTTCTCCATTTCATCCATATGCTCCATCAAAGATTTTGCCACCAGTTTAGGTGTTTTCTGTTTGGTATATTCTGGATATAACGGATCAAATTGTGCCAGGTATTTCGGTCGGTTAGTGCCAGGTATTTCGGTTTAAACTGTGCCACTGTCGAACTTAAAACAGTTCGTTTTGTGCCAGTTGTTTCGGTTCTATTTGTGCCACTTTAAAAGATCAAGTAAACAATACCTTGTCGCTTAAAAACAAGCGATATGGCCAATACACTTGATCCAATGGACTTAAAACAAATGATTTCTTTACATCTCGATGGGTTTAGCAACCGTAAAATAGGCACCACCCTTGGGATCTCTCGCAATACGGTAAATAATTACATGCGTTTGTTTAATGCCAGTGACTATTCTTGTAAAGAACTGTTGGCCTTCGACAATGCAGCTTTAGAAGTACTTTTTCCTTCCCACACCACGATTGACAATGCGCGCTACGAGGAACTTATGCTCTATTTTGAGGGGGTCAATAAGGCCCGGAATCATCCTGGTTTTACTTTTTTATACCATTATCAGGAGTATGTACAGCAGGCCAAAGATCCTTATGGCTACACCCAGTTTATGGAACATTATTGGCGTAAATATACCAGGGAGAAGGGTTCGATGAAGCTTGAGCATGATCCCGGGAAAGAATTATTTATTGATTTTGCTGGCAAGAAACTTCATATTATTGATAAACAAACTGGGGAGGTGATCCCGGTAGAAGTATTTGTAGCCATCCTTCCCAATAGTCAGTACACCTATGTGGAAGCCTGTAGGAGTCAAAAACGGGAAGATCTGATTAACTGCTGCAAGAATGCCCTACAGTTTTATGGAGGAATCCCCAAGGCCATCGTATCGGATAATCTAAAATCTGCTGTGACTAGGGCCAGTAAGTACGAGGCGGATATCAACCGGAGCTTTAAAGATTTTGCCCGGCATTACAACTGCGTGATCAATCCTACGCGGGGATATGCTCCCCAGGACAAAGCTTTGGTAGAGAATGCGGTAAACCTTGCCTATCAGCGCATTTATTATCCGATCCGGGAGATGCGCTTCTTCTCTTTGGAAGACCTGAACCGGGAGATCAAACGCTTGCTGGAGCGCTACAATAACCTGCTGTTCCGGCGTAAGGAAGCCAGTCGCCGGGAACTGTTCCAATCTGTGGAACGGGAATACCTAAAGCCTCTGCCAGAGATGGCTTATGAGCTCAAAGGCTATCGAAGGGCTAAAGTTCAGAAAATGGGCTATGTATACTTCTCCCCGGATAAGAGCTACTACAGCGTACCCTACCGCTACATCGGGAAAGAAACCACTATCCATTACACCAGCACTGCAGTCGAAGTCTATTACTACCATCAGCGGATCGCCTTACACCAGCGTAACCCCTCCAAAGGAAGCTATAATACCAATAAAGACCACCTTAGCAGTACTCATAAATTCTATAGCGACTGGAGCCCAGAATTTTTTAAGAAGAAAGCGGCTGTACATGGTAAGCATGTACTGGGCTGTGTAGAGAAAATAATGAATGGGGTGGACTATCCAGAGATAGGCTACAAACGAGCTATGGGCGTGATCCAGCTCCATAAGTCTTATGGCACTGAGCGTCTGGACAACGCCTGTAAAAGAGCTCTTCAGGCAGATGCCGCTACCTACCTGCGCATCAAGAATATCCTGAAGAACAACCTGGATAAAAGCTCCCTGTTCTACCAGGACCTGGAAGAGGATAAATCCCATATCCCCAATCACGATAATATCCGGGGAGCCTCGGCATATCAATAACGTATCATTTAAATCCAATGAATATGAACAACAATCAGACTATTGAAAAACTAAAACAAATGCGCCTGGGGGCTATGGCCCAGTTGCACCTGCAACACATAAAGGACAACCGCATAGAGAACATTACTGCCGATGAATACCTGGCACTGCTGATCGATCACCAATGGGAAGACCGGCAGAACCGGAAGATAGAGCGGCTTTTAAAGCAGGCAGGCTTTAAACAACAGGCCAACCTGGCCGATGTGAACTACACCCAGAACCGCAACCTGGACAAGAATATGTTCACCCGCTTAGGTACCCTGGATTTTATCACCAGAAAGGAAAACATTATCCTTACCGGGGCTTCCGGGGTTGGTAAAAGTTATTTGGCCCAGGCTTTAGGACATCAGGGATGTATGATGGAATACAAAACCATTTACACCAATACCGCCCGTCTTTTTAAAAAATTAAAACTGAGTAAAGTGGATGGCACTTATCTTAAGGAACTGGGGAAACTGCTTAAAGCAGATTTACTGATCCTGGATGACTTTGGCCTGCAGAGTTTTGATAACCACGCCAGGGAAACCCTCATGGATATCATCGATGATCGGTACAACAAAGCTTCTACTATTATATCCTCTCAAATACCTGTATCGGCATGGTATGATATTATTGGGGAAGGAACTATAGCAGACGCTATTCTGGACAGGATCGTGAACTCCTCGCATCGGATCGACCTCAAAGGAGAATCACTCAGAAAAGGAGCTTTAAAAAACGAGTAAGAATAATTTTTTATATAATTGCAGTATCTTTTAAAGTGGCACTGTTTGACCGAAACAGGTGGCATCATCACTCCGAAATAGCCATATTCCTCAAAAAGTAAAGACACCATTGCGTAAGTAGGCTGCAATTGTGTCTTTTCTATATTCTTAATGATTGCTATTATAGAATTTATTCCTTTTGAAATTATCTTTTCCAGACTTTCAAATTTAGGTCCTAGATCTTCGTGTGGAGAAATTTGGTTTTTTTCAAAAAAATCTAAAATCACATCTACAGATTCTGTATGTGATTTAGCTACAAATTTTGAATATTCACGAAATCGACGTGCAGTTTTTTTCTTAATGCGGATAGTTGCAAAATTGTCCATAATTGAAAGGATTTTCAAGTTTTTGCCGCAAAACCTTACCATTTTACTGGGGTTCCCAGTTGATTTGCGTCAAAAACAGTTAATTACTTAAATTATTGCGTCAAAAAAATTAAATTTATTTATTTGAAAATCAATTAGTTATATGGTTTTGTGGATTTATAACATCGCTCTGCGTGTTATCCTCTTGCTAATCAAATCCGTCCCGCCAGGCGGGACAAATTTTCTTACCATTCCATCACATTATTCGGAACTAAAATTCCAATGTGTAGTTTTTTTAATGACACAGTTATCAGCGAAAATCAAATCAACTTATATAACTATATTATAAATAAAATTATCCTTTAGATATTTAAATTTACATTATATATAGGAAATTAAAGAATTCACAAAAATATTTTTGAACATCTTGAAAATCATAAGTTTAAAATTAAACATTATACCATTCCACAGTCTTTATATCCTGAAATTCTACATTACTTATATTATTAGATATAATTAAATCTTTAACTTTTTGGGTGCAGAAAACTAGCATTGTACCCTCTGGGCAAAAGAAATCTGATTTATCCCAAGAACTATATTCAAAGTTTTGACCTTTGACGAAATCTTTTTCTTTCGGTCTGAAAATATTTCTGGATTTTCCAATTACTTGAAATCCAAAATATTCTTCATCATAATCTTTGATCTTAATTCTATATGCATTCCAGCTTGTATTTTCTCTTCTCTCAAAATATTATATAATCTGCTTGAAATGACAAAATTAAATACATCTTGAAACCTTATAACATCAAAAAAAATTTTGCCTTCGCTACGTTTCATTGTGAAAGGTTCTTTAGGCGTAAATTCTCCTATTTTTAATAATTGATCAGGATAATCATTTAATGTTTCTATAAACACTTCATTCCTCTTCATTCCAAATTGTAATTCAAAAAATCTCTTCATGAATGTTTTCAAAACTAAATTTTATTTTAACTCCTTTTCAAAATCTATTTTAGATTTATTTTGAGAAGTAAGGACCACTGATTAGTCTTCTATTTTAAAACGCTAAATTTCTGGGGATACTCATTGTATTTTTTATTATCAAGAGTAAAATTTATCAATGATTTCTTGAAGCATTTCTCCTTCATTTGTTAGGTCATAATCTTCATCAAAGCCCACACTTTGTTGTTTATCCATAGCCCAATCACGAATCACATCAGCCGCATCTTCTCCAATTTTAAAAGTGTATTCGCTAGAACCCAAATTGCCTTTTTCATTAAGCTTAAGTTGTAAGAAAATGTCTTCTTTCTCCTTTTGTAACGTAATAAGAAGATAATTTTTAGTATTCTTTTTTAACTTAATTTCCATTTTATTTCCGTTTTAATAATCGAGCTGCTTTTTTTGAAGATGTTGGATTTCCGGAAATAATTTTACCTGTCTTAGGGTTTACTACAATTTCACCGGCTTTACCAATAAATCGTTGACTCTGTCTGCCTAATTTATCTACAATGACTTTACCAACTTTTAAGGGATTTTTGAGAGCATCTACAATACTTCCTGGACTTATTCCTCTTTGAATAATACGATTTAAACCGTGTTTAACAAAACCATTGATTTCAAGACCATTTGCAGCTTTTATAATTTTTCCAGTCCCTCTAGCTGCATTTTTTCCACCTCCTGAAAGTAAACCATAATCCTCAAGAACAGCAACATCTTGATAAGGATTTTTTAATCCGGAATCCAATAATTGTTCAACTAAACCATCTTTAAAGTAATCTAAAATATTAGAAATTCTGTCTTCTGAAGTTTCTCCATAAAGTTGATTATTATAGAAATTTTCATACTCAGAAAACTCTTCGGGGGTATAATTTTCTTTATTTACTTTTCCTTTTTCAGAATATTTCTTTGCTTCTTCAAAACCTTCTTCATCTACAACAATTGTTTTGTCCACTCCATCCTCGACTTCTACAGTCTCACCAGTAATACTATTTTCATAAATAGTTTCAGGTGCTAACCCAGTTGGATCAGTAAAAAATATCGGGTTATCATTCGTAAAAGTATAAGGAGACCAACTCGGAAATTCATCAGAAAGAGGATCAGGGCTAAACCATCGGCTCACGATTTCTGGTCTTAAAGTAGCCTCAGAATATTTAGTTTCCTTAACAATATATCCAGTAATCACCCTCTTCTTAACATGGAAAGTAAATGAGCCAATTTGAACAATACTGTCCAGATCATGGAATTCCAGGTACTTTCCTTTGCTTAAAGTGGATATTTTCGGTTTATAGCCAAACTTTTTAAAAGGGTTGCCCGCCTGTATATTTTTTTCCCGACGGTTTTGTTCTTCCAGACTTAAGGAGTCTTTGGTTTGGGCAAAACCCATACCGAACGGAAAGAGAAATAGGAGTACTATGTAATAATTTTTCATGATTATTTTTTACATTCAAAATTTTTTAATGATTCCAAACTATCTAGTGGTCGATACCAAGAATCTTTGATAAGTATATGTTTTTTTTTATTGCACATAGCTAATATCCATTCATCATAATCCTCTTCTGAATAAAAACTTTCCTTTTCCTTATATAATCCTTTATTTCCGAGTTTTTCAACATTTTCTGTGGGTATGGAGTCCTGATAGAAAATAAAGACATAATGATCTTTATACTCAAAATATGAGGTGGGAATTTCCCCATGTTCTAAATTATATGTCCCGGAATTAATTCTATATACTGTTATATTTTTTGATGGCACCTCTACCTCTCGCACAAACACATTAAAATCTACCTTAACATCTTTACTTAAGGAATCTATATAATCCTTAGACGTCTTATGTAGTAAATCACTTTTATTACATCCTAATACACAGAAAAAACAGAGAATTCTAATTATTGTTTTCATAGCTTAAAAATACTTATTTAAATCTCCAACAGTATAAGTATTTGTTTGATTATAACGTGTTATACCCTGTTTTCTCGACAAAATATAGTGTGGATATTCTGAATTATATTGAACATTTCTTTTATCAGATGGAGACGCATAGCCATAGCCATAGTCTTTTTTCGAACTAGGATGTGTATGGATTTTAAAACCTTTCACACCCAATGATCCTAATAAACCTACCTTGTCTCCTGTTTTTAGTAATAAATCTTTTGCACTTTTAAAAGTATTTTCCGACCACGGATTAATAAACAATCCTAGATTATTATCATAATCACTATAGCCCCAGCCACTTAATTCTATTTCGCTTTTAAAAGATAAAAATTTCATTGTCTTCATACCATCTTCCAAATTCCGAAATATAATTCCCTCTTCTGCCAAATCTTGTTTTTCTTCTCCGAATAAAGCGCCTTTCTCAATTTCGATGGATTCTCCATCCTTGTTAAAGTTTCCATCTTCTTCAAAACTGCCTGAATATATAACATCGTTATCATCGTCTGTCTCCTTTATTAAAGCTAATTCTCCAGTTTCTTTATCGAAACCGTAGTCATTGTCGAAACTCTGTGGTGCTAACCCAGTGGGATCAGTAAAAATTATCGGATTGTCATTGGTAAAAACATAAGGCGACCATTCAGGGAATTCCTCAGATAAAGGATCTGGGCTAAACCAACGACTAACGATTTCGGGTTGTAAAGTGGCTTCAGAGATAATAATGGTTGTTGTCGAAATGGCAAGCTTTCCGGGGAATTAAAAGACTAGGAGACCATATATAAAACTGTCTGTTTATGTTATGCCCGCTAAATTGTGTGCTTTTACTCGCAGTTTTTGAATACTTGCTAAAACCAAGATTATTAGAAAATGGGATTTCCTTGAAGGATTTACCGCTTTTAATATTTAATTGTACACATCTGTTTCTGATTTTATTCTGCAATTAACTCTCTGCATGAATTAAGGTTTTATTAATTTAATAATGTAAACCTACCTTTATCAATTAGCTTAAAATCTCCACTGTAATACGTATAAATCCATACAATAGGCTCATAAACTACTGGAGGCGGGGGAACTTCTCCCTTTTTAGTTTTTATTTCAGGTTTAACATAAAAGAAGGGTATAGGTTTTCTCGTATTTGTTTTTTCAAAAAGATGGTTATTTTTTTTTCCAAATACAATTACAGTAACATCATTATATTTAAAAAATCCAATTACATTGTCTTTTTTTCCAGTTAAATAGGAACTTAAAATTTCTTTGTATAATAAACCTATTCTTAATTCTACTCCTTTCGTTGCTCCTTCTATATTAATTAAAATGGTACTTTTTTCAAGTTCCGCATATTCTTCTTGTTCTTTAATAAATCTTTGAAGAATGTTATACACTTTGTTTTCTTTAATATCTAATTTATTCAAATTTTGACTTTGAGTTGAACTACAATTTGTCAAAGTAAAAAAAATTAGATATAACGACAGATAGCTGAATTTCATATTATTCGGTTTTTCCTTTATGGTTGTATTCTATATAATTTTTCAAAGGTACTTCATAAACTTTAAGCCTAATCCCTTTATTTGGATACCAGTCATTAATCCATTCACCTAATTTTCTATCTCCGCTATTTCTATCCTTTGGATGAAATCCAGAAGGACCAAAATAATTTGTTTTTCGCTTTGGGTGACTATGAATATGTTCACGAACAGTATATCCTTTAGTTAGTAAACCATACATTAAATCTACACCACCTGGTTCCGGAGTTGGTAAAAAAGCAGTAGAAACAAAACTTGATTTAGTGCCAAATTTTACTTGCGACCATTCCACATTGGAATTTTCTGCTACAAACTCAAATAACTCAGTAGATTTTTCATCATTATTCATTTTGACATAGCTATATTTTGTACCATTTGAAGTTTTTCCCTCTTCTATTGTATTCTCTGCTTTAAAACTCCCATTTGAACCATAGGTATAACTCTTTTCTTCTTCTTCGTCATTATTAACAATACGAACAATATCGTCACCTTCTGCTTCTGTAATAGTTAT
Organism: Autumnicola lenta; assembly: GCF_031846515.1. Taxonomy (NCBI): domain Bacteria; kingdom Pseudomonadati; phylum Bacteroidota; class Flavobacteriia; order Flavobacteriales; family Flavobacteriaceae; genus Autumnicola; species Autumnicola lenta. The sequence continues at coordinate 10,395 of NZ_JAVRHO010000031.1, read as the reverse complement.
TTTCTTATTCTTTATGTCGATATCTATTATATCTTCTGGCGCTAAACCTGTAGGGTCAACCATTCTGATTGGATTATTTTCAACAAAATTATAAGGAGACCAATTAGGAAATTCCTCTGCTAAAGGATCAGGGCTAAACCATCGGCTCACGATTTCCGGTCTTAAAGTAGCCTCAGAATACTTTGTCTCTTTTACAATGTAGCCTGTTATAACTTTCTTCTTTACATGAAAAGTAAATGAACCAATTTGTACGATACTGTCCAGGTCATGGAATTCCAAGTATTTTCCTTTACTTAAAGTTGAGATCTTTGGTTTATAACCATACTTTTTAAAAGGGTTACCAGCCTGTATATTCTTTTCCCGGCGTTGTTGTTCTTCCAGACTTAAGGAGTCTTTGGTTTGGGCAAAACCCATACCGAACAAAAAGAGAAATAGGAGTACTAAGTAATAATTTTTCATGATTAGTTGGTTGCGTTAAACGTATTGATATCCTGGTTGGAATATTTTTCCCGTTCCTCTTTTAAAGAAACAAGCCAATTGAGGTACATTTCTTCTGGCATTTGACGATAACCCAATTCATAAATTTTAGTAAGCTCATTTTGAACTTCCGCTAAAAGCTCTCGGGTTTCCGGGTAATTATTTACATCTTTAAAATCGGTGTTCTTTCTGAGAAGAAAGTTTTCCATCTTTTTTCCTTTAGCCTCTGTTTTTAAAATCATAGCGTTTACATAATTTGGATAATATTCCAAGGCTGTATTAGCGCATTTAATCACAAAATCGACATCATAGAATTCCTCCCTTTGATAGGCCTGAGCTAAATCTACAAGGCAAAGTGCGATGCTTTCTTTGTCACCTAAGGCCTTCATAAAAACTCCATTTCTTATGGCATCTGTATGGATATAACCGGAGGCCATTAGCCACGCATCAATAGGAAAAATACCACTGGTAAGTTCGGTATTGTACCATCCATCTTTTTCGTTTTTATGTTTGATATAAATGTGGTTGGGGGCCAGTGCCAAATGTGCTTCTACATTCAATTCTTCTGCGAGAATCTTATACAAATATGGTAAAGAATGACAATTTCCTTTTCCTGTTTTAAGTAGTTTTGAAACAAACATATTGTTCCACTCTTCGTGACCAAAAGGATCATCAAAATCATAAGAATAAGGCACATAAGAGTAAATATTGCCTTCTGAATCCTGAATGGGAATACTATCGTTTAGCACTGAAAACAAGGCAGCGTACTTCGCCACCACCTCTTTGTCTTTACCCTTATATTTCAAAGTCCTGCTTTCTATAAGTCGTTGGGAGAGTTCTTTTAGGAAAGCTATTTTTTTATTCAGGGATATGGTATCCAATATCGACTCACTATAAGCGTTTTCTACACTAAACACGGCTTTTTTAAAATCGTATTTACTGGAATCCAATAACATCTCATGGAGTGTATTGAAACTATTTTCATAGCGATCATCATACTGCGCCGATAGGCTTTGGCACAATGGGATGAGAATCAGCAGGAGTATTAGGGATTGCTTCATTTATTACTTGTTGAGTGGTTGTAGTTTGATGTTAAATTGCTCTTTCATTTCCTGGTTATCTTGTTTTTGCTTGCTTTCCTGTAATGATTCCAGCCACTTTTGATAAGCCTGAGGAGACATGAATTCAAATCCTAAATTGTCAATTTTGTCATATTGTTCATTTACCTGGTTTAAGAGGCTTATCGCCTTTGGGAAATGCCGAATGTTTTGCAACTCCTGCTTGTTTCTGGGATCTATGCCAATCTGCTTTGCCACATATTCAAATTCCATGGTTAAATAATTGGAGCTTAACATATGGGCATTAATATTATTGGGATATAATTTTAAAGCCCGGTCAACCACCTTTTTAACAAATGGATCATAACCGAATTTACGGGCATATCCCTGAGCGAAATCTACCAGTAACAGCGAAAACAGTTGCTGGCTCGTCATCGTTTGCATATAGATTTCATTTTGCAAAGCTTCCGATTTGATAAAACCAGATTGTAAAATAGAAGAATCCGTGGTGAACATGCCATTAGTAAGTTCTACATTGAACCAGTTATCTTCCTCATCCCGAAATTTGATATAGGAATGATTAGGTGATAGGGATAGAAATGCTTCAGCCCCAATTTCTTCCGCTAAGATCAAGTATAACCGGGGCAGGGAATTGCATTGACCTTTTCCTGTTTCAAGCAATTTGGAGACAAACATTTTAGACCAGTCCTTGATTCCCATATAATCATCAAAATCGTATTTAAGAGGCAAGTGCTTTAAATCTTTTGATTTTATTTCAAGGGTATCTGAAAAAAACTGGAAAAGCATAAAATTTTTAGCAAGGTTACTTTCTTTATCATATCCCAGATCGTTCATTTTCTCCCTCAGAAAATCACCGGTTTGATTAACGACTTCATTGAATTCCTCATAATTCTGTTGGTCTTCGAAATAGGCATTTTCTATAATGAAGGTTGCTTTCTCAATAGAAAAATCTGTTTCATCCAGCTCCGTTAATTTATTATAAGCCTCTCTGTAATATTTGGTGCTTTCGATATGATTGTATCCGGGTAAGCTATAATTTATGAGATCAGCTTTTAGATCAGAGTAAATTTGATTTCGCTGAATCTCCTGCTGTTCTACAAGCTTTTTGTCTTTTTCATAGACGGCTAAACCATTAGCTGGTGTGGTGAAATTTATTGGCGTACCTGTATTGGTTCCCACAACATTTTGAGAAGGATTTAAAATCTGAAAACTAGAGGGTGAAGGTGTTTGAGGTAATTGTACCTGACAAAAACCCAGATTACTAAGTGTCCCAGAAAATATAAGTATTAGTATAGTTTTTAAATAGACTTTCATTTTAATCGATCTGCACAAGGTGTATCTCAATCGTGAAAAGTATTGAATTCAAATCTTTTTTGAGTAAGGAAAAACCGTACAATAATTACGGTTTTTCAATTATTTTGAAGAAGTGTAAAACTGAAATTATTTACTCTAATACCAGTGAGAGTAGCAATTAAAAGAACTTTTGCTAAATATTTACTTTTTTTATCCTGAGCATTTTCCTTTTTGCTTCATAATTATGACCACAATAGTAGATTGAGTGAAAATGAAATCTGTCTATCATATTTACTTCTTTCAGAGCCTTCACATTACCTTTTTGATGTTGACCGGTTTTCAGGTTTTTGAATTATAGAGGACTTATAAAAAAGGCTTCACCTGGTTTATGCAGTCCGGTTAATTCAAAAACCTGTAGCTTTTTCATCAAAAAGGTAGAGGCATTGAAAAATGAATGTTTATCAATTGAACTAAACCGTATAATAATGATAGTGAACTCCAATTATTGAAGGATCAAGCGGGCTTAAGTCAAAAAGCGTTTTAGAAAATAGCTCGATTAGCTTTTTGGCTTGTGCCCAAGAATTTTTGGGCGATCCGCTTTTTCTCCTTTATGAGTCTTTACGAGGAAAGAGAAAATGGGGTAAGGTTTTTCAAGGTATAATTTTATTTAATTTTTTTTTCATTAATGGGAGTATGTTTTATTATTTAATATCTTCTCTAAGTTTTTCATCCCGGTAGTATAAATTAAGCAGGTCCAGAAGGGCTTCTTCTCCTTTAGGCATTAAACGGTTAGCAATGATTAAGACCTGGCGGACAAATGCAGTCTCATTTTTTTGAGATATATCATCGCCAAATAGTTCAGGATCGATGACTCTCATAGCCAGATGTATCATTGCACGAACAGTTAACAATAAATCTGTATGATCATCAACATAAAAAGCGTTTACCGAATATTTACCTTCAAAAAGTGAATGTGGTTTTAAAGTAGGTTCATGATCTTTGGCCTGCTGGTGTAAGCTGGCAATGAGTGCTTCTTCATTCGGATTCATAGTTATATTTTTTTACGGTGTCTCTATATTTCATTATCAGATCCAGATAACTTTTCTGTTACTCGATCTATAAAATGCATTTGGCTATCAGGTAAAAGGGAAATTACTAACTCCAATACTCTACAAACACTATCTTCTTTTGTAGCGTTTTGATTAGATGGCATTAATAGCATACCATTACCATCCAATGCAAAGGCACATACTTCCAAAAGACTAATTATATTATTAAGAAGATTATAATTGTCCTTAACTTCAAAAGCTACTTTATAAGTTCCTCTGGAGGTTGGTTCCAATAATCCTGAAAGATTTTGATGTAATTGATGAATATCTTCTAGTGCTTTGATTTTTTCTTTTTTTGTTTTCATGTCGTTTTATATTGAAAAGGTTTATTCCGTTGGAAAGATTTCATCTTTAAGTAGGCTAGCTCACGTTCGGTAATATTCTCAGCCTCGGTAATAAATTGGTTACAAAGACTATAAGCCTTCTCCGTCTCTTTCTCCGAAATTTTAAAAGGGCAGGTGTAATTTATATGCTGTTGAGCATGGGTTAACAGATAATACATACGCTGTGACTCAAAAGAGGTGTTGAGAAGGATATTCCTTGGGAAATCACAAAAATTACAACATAATTTAATTAAGTATGGCAGCGAAGTATAGGAAGGCTGATATTCCCAAAAAACATTCAGCATTCCAATACAGGTCTGAACCAGCGCATTCTGTATGAGAACTAAATTGGCAAGAAGGTCTTCTTCTAAATCAATGACATAGGCTAAATCAAGCAAATAATTTGCTCGGCCGATTCTGGATTTCCACCTTTTATTTATTTGCTGCCAGCTTTGGGGATAATAAGTAGGCTCCCCATCCAAGAATTTATAAAGCTCGTGGTCAGCCTGAAAGATACTGTTTCGCTTCCTTAATACTCGATCAAGAAAGTTATTACCGCGATTCAGTTTATCAAGAATTTTGGGAATTGTATCAATAATGAAATATACTTTCATTCGTTTTTCGGTGTGATTAAATACCCGATCCATAAGCTCCGCAGGGTTTAGTGATACAGGTTTTTTAGTTACTAATAATAGTGTACAGCTAAAACGATGGTTCTGAGACTTTTTAGTTGTTTGAAAATTTTTTACTTCAAAAATGCTATGTTGCTCTTTACTAATTAAGAATACGGAATGCACTTTAAACTCTGAACGCAAAAAATCCAAAACTTCCTGAATTGCCAGTTCAAAAGGAAATTGTAAATTTTCTCCTGATATTGGTATTTTTCTAGAGGGATTGCGCTGTTTTTCCAGATTCTGACAAGTGAAGAATATTCCAGTAGAAATATTGTGAACCATTTGAAACACAACTTCTCCCAAAACGAACATTTGGTGACATTCACTTCGGTAAATTTAATGTTCTTTAGAATCAAAACCGCCCACATATATGTCATCCAGATATTCTAGTATTTCTGTGATTTTATCGTTGTCAGGATCAAATAACTTCTGAAATTCCGAGTTTAAGACAGCTAAGTATTTTACATGGTCCGAAAGGGAAATAAAATTAATAGCTTCTCCTTTGTAGAGGGTTTCGGCATAATTAAATAACTCAAATAAAATGCTTATAATTTCAAGTGCTGCTTTGTCATAGTTTTCCTTTTGGAAGTGATCATAGGTAACACTAAAAAGTTCCACGAAAACATTAAAATCATGCTCTGTTTTTTCTTTTGTTTTTTTGAGCAACGTAGTACCCTTAAACGTAGTTTTGGCCAAAGGATCTTTTGAATTTTCAATTAGATAAATAATCTCCCCATAATAACATTGTTTCAAATAATAGATTTCTCCGGCCATCAAAGATTTTCGTATTTGATTGGCCGTACTCCATTGAAGATAGAATTGAGGAGATTTTTCACCTATTTGTTTAAGTAAATCCAATTCCCCTTTGGAAAGTTCTTTTGCAGAATTTATAATTAAATGCAAAGCATATAGCTGAGTTGGTTCTTTCTGAACTAAAGAAATGTAAATAACATCGGGAGCTATGGCATTCAACAATTGCTGAATTAACTCTTGAAGTTCCTTTTTAAATGGAAAAAGCTGCGGAAGGTTGACATTTGGTTTCATATCTTAAAATTTTTAATGAACTTCATTTATGGATTTCTATTCATCAATTTGTATAATAAATTTGCCGTATGGAACCGAAACCTTTTGTAAAAAACTCATTATTCCTTGTTTTTTACCTATAAGAGTGAAAAGCATTATTTTTGAAAAAAGAATTAATATCTTTGAAATATGGAAACAGTAACTCAACCAAATCATATAGGGCGAAAGATTGCCCGGATTCGCGAACTTCGGGGCATGAAACAGGAAACCCTTGCTGAAAAATTAGGCATTAGCCAGCAAAGTGTTTCTCATTTGGAACAAAGTGAATCATTAGAGGTTGAAAAATTGGATAATGTTGCAAAGGCCTTAGGAGTAACCAGACATGCTATTGAAAATTTTTCTGATGAAAAGGCTATTAATTTTTTTAATAGCGTCTATGATAATGATTTTAGTCATAGCCAGGGAGCTACTTTTGGTAATAATTTAGGAACCTTTAATCCAATCGATAAGATAGTAGAGCTTTACGAAGAAAAAGAAAAATTGTATGAACGTTTACTTCAGGCAGAAAAGGATAAATTATTGCATATAGAAGAGCTTTTGAAGAAAAAATAATTTTAGATTTTCATGATAGATAGAAACCTTGTGTATAGTATTTTATGCAAGGTTTTTTTCATTAAAATAAATCCTTAACAAAGCTAACTCCAATTACTTAATTGAATAGATAATACTATACTAGTAATGATAACAACAAATTATACAACAGCGCATTATACCAACCCTTACCTTAAACATAAAATTATATCCGATAAAATAAAATTGGGACAACCTATCCTTAATTTAAAGAAAAAGCAGGTTCAAAAAATTGATTTGGATATTTTAAAAGAAATTATTGCAGCCGAAAAGTACGAAGTGCTTTCAGAGTCGTATTCTCTTCTATCGATTAATAGTATATGGCTCACAAAATTTTTTCAATTTGATGAAAGATATCTTGCGGCTCAGTATATGACTATTTATACCTCACAATTACATGGCCTAAAAATTCATAAACAAAGAGATCAATTTTATATAGGTTATACAATTAAGGAAAAGTTCAAGGCCGGCGATATGAAAGGAACGCTTCAAGCTAAACCATTAATTCTAACCGTAAATGATTTAATTGATCATTTATATCTTATAAAAAGGGAAGAGGTAATTATTTCTGAGGAAGATATTAAACTGATTAATAAACAGTTTAAAGAGCACTTAGAAAGATTATAAGCAAGGAAGCTATTATTTAATTACACCAAAGAAAGTCATCAAAGTCTTATTTATGCAGTTACCTAAAGATTCGAGAAATGAACAATTAGAAGCTATATCTCTGACAAAATTATCTCCTCTTTTTCCAGAGGATCAATTCATACTAAAAAGAGAGATTATAGATAATGGCGTTGATATTCGTGCTGAAATAAAAAAAGATGGTTTTAAACTTGGTTTTGGTTTTCTATTACAGTTAAAAAGTTCTGAGTCGATTGAAAAAAATAAGGATGGTAGCATTAGTAAATCAATTGAGGTAAGCAATATTGAATACTTAGTTAATAATGCTCAACCGGCGTATTATTGTTTTTACGACAATAAAGAAAAAAAATTTTATTATCAGAGTCTCTATGAGCTATTGACTTCATTAAATCGCAAAAACTTATCTTGGGACAAGCAGGAATCTATAACCGTACGTTTTAAAGAAATTTTAGATTCTGAGGCGATTGAAAAAATTTACAAGGAAACTTTGCAAGAAGGTTTCAATAAAAGAAAACAGTCCCAGTTTCTTACGGATCAAAGTCATCATCTTGACAATGATTATAAATTTATAATTAATCAAAAAGGAGATACCTACTCAGATATAGAAAATATTCTTTTTATTGAACAAAAAGGATTGTATCTAAATCAATCCCTCAATTGGAAGAAAGTTATTGAATTACATGAAAAAATTTCTGAAACTTCATTAAAATCACCCACATACTATTTAACCGTTGCGATTGCTTATTTTAATACTGGAAATTTTTTCAAGTCAAGAATCCAACTGAGAGAAGCAGAGAAAAACATCTCAGAAATTGCTCCGATATTAATTCCCCATTTAAAATTTTATAAACTACAACTCAACAATATTTTTGGATTTATTGAAAAAATAGATTACGAAGATATTTTGTCCTCATCCGATTTAGATAATTCTTTAAAAAATCATCTAAAACTTGAAAGTATTGTTTCTCTGAAAAACAATATGTATTCAGATGACAATTTCGTAGCGAATGAATTTGAAAATAAAATAAAAGTATACTTAGAGCAACCTAAGCTAGAGAAAAGATTTGAATTAATGGCACTCTTGGAATTGACCACTTACTATGCTGATCAATTTATTTGTTTAATTCCTCAATTATCTAGACAAAATTTATATTCAACCATTGATGAACGATTCAAAATAATCAATCAAAATTTCACTAGAATTCAAAGAGAACAACTTGATTTGGCAAATAATGAGTCTGACATCTATGTTTTAGCATTAAGACATTTTAAATTTTTAATTCACTTCAATGCTATTGCAACCTATGCTTTTCAAATTAAACATCCAGATAATTATTGGTTAGAAATTGAGAAATTAGTAATTCAGGCCTCAACCTTTTTTAGTGATATCAAACAATTTGAGAATCAACTTTTTTCCTTGCAAACTCTTTTAGAATTTTATCAGTTTATTGAGAATAGCGAAAAAGAAAATAACATAAGAGAGCAGCTAAAAAGATTTAAACAGGAAATCGATCTTCCCTATTTTCAAGGAAAGATTGATTTTATTCTAAACGGGGGGACTTTTATTGAAAACATAAGGGATGATTTTAAATCCTATAGAAAGGAAATGAATGAAATAAAAAAAATGAATGAGGAACTAAAAGAACTTGATAAAAAAGATTCCTTTGCAAAAAGAATTGAAAATGGTATGACCATAGAACTTTTTCCTATAGATCATTTTTTTATACCCAATGAGAAATTGGATTTATTCTTTAATGAAATTATTGGAATTTCCGATGAGGAATTAATTAGTCACATAATCTGGATGAAAGAGGAAGATATAATCCCAGTTCTGAATATATATGTAGAAGATATAAAAAATGAAGGTCGTGAAAATGGGAACCTAGAATACAAAGGTATATCCAGTCATAAAAATTTGTATAGAATACGTAAGTGCCTCTACGAAAATGAAATAAAAAGAGTCGAGATAAAGTTTCCTGAATTTTAATTATTCATTCACTTTTAAGAAATAATTTCTATGTTTTATATTATTCCCACCAAAAATGGATTAGGAGTTGAATTTTGGGGAACTCCTGATGATTTACGAAATATCTATTCTGTAATTGGAAACTTGTGGAATAAGGATGATTACTTATATAAACAAGGGTTTGAAAGTCGCGACAAAGTTATTAGTGGTTTCTCATATGAATTGAGGAAAGCGTTTGAGAAAAATAGATTAAAAAGAGAATATAGTCATTTTTCTCTTGAGCCTATTGAATATATGGGTTTCAAAATATATTGGGTGCATGCACTATTTACATTCTCAGCTCTCCGTTATAATATGAAATATTTTGAAACAAATAAATTTGATTTATCCATTTTCCTGCAAATTGAATTTTGGCTAGAAAAAGCAATGAATCAATTTGACAGCAAGGGAGCTGCAAACTTAAAACCTTATATTTCAGATTCGATTTATTCAGCGAATGAATTTATTTATCTATTTATGAGAAGGATAAATATTGAATATTTACAAATGGGAGGAGGAAAAAAGGCCTTTAGAGAACTCCCATTACTAATGAAGAAGGCTGTTTTCCGTAATAGGGAATATGATGAGTATTCTGAGCAGTTAAAAGAAGACGCTGACCTTTTGGGATGTAAAATCTCAGAATTGGAAATTAACGACGAACATATGGATTACGAAAACCTTAAATGGTAAAGAAGAAATTTTTGCTTTCAATATTCTAATTAATATGATTTTCGATAATGTATTTCAAAATTGGTTTATAAAATCTTTTTATTTAATTTACAGTTAAATAAACCTATTTCATATCATTTTAGAAGTTACCTAATCGGTCACCTGAAGGAATAGAAATTAAGGAACGTATTGAATTTAGAGGGATACGGGGAGGTGCGATCAAGTCTGCCACCCCGACTTTAACAAGTTACATTTTGACACATTTAAAGGGTAATTATATGGTTTTCATATAGTTACCCTTTATTTATGGATTAATTATTAACAAATGATATCAAAATTAATGTGAGTTCATCGTGAGTTCACTGTTAATTTGTGAGTTTATCGTGAGCTAATTTTTTATATATTTATTTAGCTGATGCTCCATAGCGCGCGCGTATTGGTGGTTTGACTTTCGTACTTAATAATTGT
>NZ_JAVRHO010000030.1:0-30150 GCF_031846515.1 Autumnicola lenta | reverse complement strand
AAAAAGGGAAGGAACTATTCGTGCAAACAATCTGTTTCTCAAAAAGTATCTTTCTGGTTATTTTAAGATGATACCTTAAAAATTACAATTATCGATCCCTAGTAGAAATTTTTGCGTGAGGGATAGGAGCGGCTACCGTGTAGCGCGGATAGCCCGGCCCGAAGGGCACGCCCAAATAAAAATTAACAATGAAGTTTTTCTAGTCGAATAAGGCGTTCATCACTGTTATAATTCCTTTAAAGATAAAGAAAATGGCTGCTGCAGCAACTACAATTCCGCCTATGAGGATTGGGATATATAAAGGTTTGTCCTGATTATTAAAAGCACTGAAAATCACAGAGGGACCTACTACTATAAGTGGCATGGCAATTAGAAGATACTTAATTCCTTTTCCCAGGACATCGCGGTTGGTATGCTTCATATCAATACTTGTTTAATCTACCACATAAGTCGTGGTAGCGACCTCTGATAGTCGGAAATATCCAAGGGGATAGTTTTCCTGATTTGTCTGGTTCACAATATTACCTTTTAATGTCGCTGGCTTGGTCTCAAAAGGACCACCCGAATTTGTACCTATCTGGGCACGTAATACAAATAAATATTCATAATATGCCCTGGAAATACCAGCCATTTCTATGAATATTTCATCCCCGGGTTCTATGTCTTCGTCGGAGTAATAGCCGAAAATCTGGTTACCGTTATTGAACTGATCTTCATAGATTTCAAAGATAGTTCTTTCTTCTTCAAAGGAAAACATATAGAAATTTTCTTCATCTGCAGGATCGGTATAATAGGCTTTAATTTCTATTTCGTCTCCCGCAAATCCTCCGCCTGAAGTTTGTTCCACAAAATCTATGTCTACGACAGGTGCCAGTCTTTCTGTAGCCATGTAAAGCTGATCGTTATATACGACGCTTAGCTGGTACTGCATGCCAACAACAGGTTTAAAATCAGTAATTTGATAATATCCATCTTCGGTATGGTAGAAAACATATACTTCTCCCTGTTCATCTCTTATCTGGACCTCAGCATTGGTAACAGCCGGCACTTCGTCCTGATAATAAGGGGCGGTTGTTGTTAATCGGATAAATTGCAGATTCCCTTGAGTTCCTTTAATCCACTGGATAGAGGCATCTATAACAAGGCGTGGCTCACTTTCCTTTAAATCTATTTCTATCACGTCTTCGCAGGAAAAAAGCAAAAAAATGATAGGTAGTAGGAAGGTTATTTTTAGTGCTTTTTTCATTTTAGAATTTAAAGTTGTAAGTAACGGAAGGAATTATCCCAAAGAGGGATAGCCTCACAGCCTCATTTCTCTGGGTGTCAAGATTCTCACGGAAAGAAATGGAATATGCATTTTTGCGATTATAAATGTTATAAATTCCGAAATTCCATGAGGATTCATAGGACTTGTTTCCATTTTTGTTTGGGGTGAAAGTTGCTGAAAGATCCATCCTGTGGTACGCCGGGAGGCGATTGCTGTTACGGCTTGCATATACCGGTACAGAGAGGTTCATATATTCATATCTACCGTTAGGGTACGTAGTGGCTAAGCCAGTCTGGAACACGAGGTTGGCATTCAATTGCCACTTTTTATTCAGATCGTAAGAAGTGGTAAGACTTAAATCATGTGTTTTATCAAAATTTGTATTGTACCATTCTCCGTTGTTTATTCCGGATTCATTTGGTGTGCGTCCGGGGGTTTGTTGTTCGGATCTTGAAAGGGTATACGCGAACCAACCTGTAAATTTTCCGGTATTCTTTTTCAGCAAAACCTCAAGTCCGTATGCCCTGGCCCTCCCGTTGAGGATTGCGGTTTCTATGGCATTATTGGCAATTAAATTAGCACCATTCAGATAATCAATCCGGTTTTGAATTTTCTTGTAAAAGCTTTCTACTTCCAGGGAAAATGCGCCATTATCTATGTTACGGAAATATCCCACAGCTACCTGATCCAGGATTTGAGGCTCAATGTAAGGTCCGCTGGGCGTCCAGACATCTGTAGGAGTAGGGGAGCTGGTATTTGATATAAGGTGCAAATATTGTGTCATACGGTTATAACTACCTTTAACCGACTGATTTTTTTTCAATTTATAGGAGATAGAAAATCTTGGTTCGATATTGAGAAAGGACTTAAGCACTTTGCTCCGGCTATCACTGCGCACTCCAATTGGAGTGGCTTCGGAATAAATATCCTGAGCTTCATTATATACTACCGGAAGATCATCTTCATATAAATTCAATTCGTCCTGTCCTAAACGCAAGAAACTGCTAAGCCGCGCTCCATATTCCGCTGTAATTTTATCTGAAATATCGTGTTCTACAGAAAAGTATAAGGCATTTTCCACAGCGTATTTATTATTGAGTTTTAGATAATTAATACCTGAATCTTCACCGGTAGGTATAATTTCACCGGGATTAAAGATGTAGTACGTGCTATGCAGTCCGTATTTTAGCTGGAACTGGTCGTTAAGATAATGGTTGAAATCATATTTCAAATTGATGTTCTTTATTCCGCTGTCCCAGTTAAACTGTACAAAATTCAGCTTTAAGCCGTAGTAATAATCACTATAGATCAGGGATAAGTTACTGAAGAGATTGTCAGAATTTAAGCGGTTCCATCTGAGGTTTAAGACCGTATTACCATACGTATTTTCAAAATTTTCACTGATATTAAAAACATCTCTTCCAAAATATCCGGAAAAAAGTAGTTTATTTTTAGCATCAATTCTGTAATTCAGCTTCGTATTGAGGTCGTAGAAATAAGCAGAATTTTCATTATCTGTTAGCTTCAGAAACAAATGCGCATAGGAACTTCTTCCGCCAATTAGAAAAGAACCTTTGTCTTTTACAATAGGACCTTCAGCCAACAGCCGACTGGAAATGATGCCTATACCGCCCTGCGCTTTAAATTTTTTACTGTTACCATCGCGCTGATAAATATCCAGAACCGAAGACACCCTGCCCCCGTACTTTGCGGGAATCCCTCCTTTGTATAGCTTTAGATCTTTTATCGCATCTGGATTAAATACAGAAAAGAATCCAAACAGATGGGAGGAATTAAATATTGTAGCTTCATCCAGAAGAATTAGATTTTGATCGGCAGCGCCTCCCCGTACATTAAATCCGGAAGAACCTTCACCTGCATTTGATACTCCGGGAAGTAGAAGCAAAGATTTTACTATATCCACTTCTCCAAAAACCACGGGTAATTTCTGAATGGTATTTATAGAAAGTTTGTTCACGCTCATCGCGGGACTTTCAATATCTATACGTTCGATATCATCAGAAATAACTACTTCTTCCAGGCTTTCAGACGCTTCGGTCATTTCAAAATTAACCGAGATATTCTGGTTTAGATTTATTTGTCTGGAAATGGTTTGATATCCTATATAAGAAATCTGAATATTATAAGTGCCTTCCGGAAGCTTAATTGAAAAAAATCCATACTCATTAGTGACCACTCCGGTACTTTCTGAAGGGACAAGGACGTTTACGCCAATAAGTGTTTCATTGCTCGCGACGTCTGTGATTGTACCGTTAATAACAAATGTTTCCTGGGCATCAACACTAAAAAATGATAAGCAGAATAAGAGAAGTAGCAGCTTTTGGATTTCCAATTTTTTCTGTAAAGATACATTACAGTAGTCTAACTAAAAAAGCTTTAGCATTTGTTGATAGCTAGTTTTCGATGAGAGCCAGCCTCTTCTTTTCTTTACCTGAAAACCGAAACAATAAAAGGAAACTTATGAACAAACAAAATAACAGTATGGTGGCCAAAGGAATCACACCTGGACTATGAAAAAGGCTAATTGCGAAAGAAGCCAGTGCTCCAAGTATCATCTTAAGACTTCCAATTAATGCTGAAGCTCTTCCGGCTTTAGTGGCAAAAGGCTCGAGGGAGAGTGCAGTGGTGTTGGGATTTTGAAAACCAAGTAAAAATAAGATGCAGAAGAGTAGCGCCACTGTAGCGTAGAAGTTTGGACCTGCTAATCCGTTGAGCAAAAATAGAAGGGCCAAACCAACCAACAGGATACTATTAAAAAATGTAATCTCAAAAGTGGAAAATCTTTTGAGGAATAAACGATTTATCTGGCTTCCGAGAATTAGACCGGCCGCATTTATGCCAAACAACATCCCGAATTCCTTTTGAGTAAGATCAAAATTTCCCATGAAAAGTTTTGGAGCATCAGATATATAAGCGAACATGGCCCCAATCGTAAAACTTCCTGCCATAGAAAAACTCCAGAATTTTTCGTGGGTAAGAATATCCCAATACTTCTGAAGAACCGGACGTGCCCGTAATTGTACTTTTTTGTTAGGAACTACACTTTCCGGTAGAAATTTATACACACTTAGGATCATCAAAAAGCTGAATAGTGCCAAAAATAAGAAAATGGTTTTCCAGCCCAGGCTTTCAATAATAAAACTGCCAACAGTGGGAGCAATAATAGGAGCACCACCCATGATTAACATGAGAACAGATATTGCGCCGGCTACTTCGTTTACAGGAAATATGTCCCGGACTACAGCCTTTGCGGCAACCATCCCGGCGGCTGCACCTATGGCGAGAAATAAACGTGATATGATTAACCACTCTAAATTTGGAGAGTAAAAACAGCTTACTGCAGCAAAAAAATATATGAACAGACCTGTTAACAAAGGGATCTTTCGTCCATATTTATCCATTATTGGACCATAAGCTAACTGTCCCAAAGAAATTCCTATGAAGTAACTGGTTAAAGTAAGCCCTACTTTGCCAATAGTGGTATTAAAATCCTCTGCTATTCTCGTGAAGCCGGGGAGGTATGCATCTATGGAAAAAGGACCCAGTGCAATGAGGGTTCCCAGAACTACCAGAATAATTGATTCTTTCTTTTTATTTCTTTCGCCTAACGGATTTTGCATCTTGCAAAGCTCGTAAATCAAAGGCTTCTAGAAAGGTGCCATTGGTTGTTTAACTTATTCTTAGTATGCTTATAAGGATATCGCAGTTTTTAAAAAATATCTTTTAAGAATTAGAAAGTTGTAAGGAAATAATTTAAACTTATGATAAAAGGATTCTTTCTATTTTCTAAAATTAATTAGATTTTCCGCTTTTTAAAGAAACCTGCTTTACGAAAATTTTGTCTCTTACTTTGGATTGCAGTTTCAATAGTTTGAAAATATAACTGCGCGTGCGATTAAGAAAAAAATCCTGATTATTTTGGATCCATTCCGGATGCTTATCTTTTAGAGAAGAAAATAATGTCGCTTTTGCCTGCCTGACATAAAAATGATTTCTAATCTTCAATTTTTCTGATATTGCCTCGTCAATCAAGCTCCAGCTTTTAATGTAGTTATCTATGCCTTCTTTTGTGTCTCTTTGAGTGCTTATGCGATTTCCACTGCCAGTGCGGTAGAGCACGTAAGCTTCTGGACAAAAGATTATTTCTGAAGAATTTAAAATTACGCGGGTGAAAAATTCCCCATCCTGGTTTATTTTTAATCTACTGTTCCATACTCCCGATTCTTTAATTAATAACCGGGGCACTAAATATGTCTGTATAGGTAGATAGGTAAACCATTTTGCAAAACTGTCAAGGATTTCTACAGGGTTCTTTGTGCTGAAGTAAGAAGCCAGTCCTTCATATAAACGGGGATGCTCCCACTTGGGTTTCAATCCGCCCCATTTGCAGGTGGCAAGGCTCAGCGGAGAGGCTTTCTGTAATTTTTCTAGCTGAATTTCAAATTTGTTTAAGCCAAGTACATCATCAGAATCAAGAAACTGTATATACTCCCCTGAAGATTTTTCGATCCCGATGTTTCTGCAGGTACATGCCCCTTTTTCTCTGGTTTCTGGTCTTTGAAAGTATTTAAAACGCCTGTCCTGGAGATAGTTTTTCAGTACTTCTGAAGTATTATCTGTAGAGCCGTCATCAATAATTAGGCATTCCCAGTCTCTAAAAGTCTGATTGTGTACCGAATCCAGAGTCTCACTTATAATATGAGCTCTGTTAAAAGTGGGAATTATTACTGTGATTTTTGGATTCAAAAGATGGTTTTCAATTTTGCCGAAGTTTTCAGGAAATAATAGTTAAGCAAAGACATCCGGGAATGAAAGAAGTCTGGATATTGTCTGATAACGGTCGGATTATATTTTTTCATGCGTTTATAAAAATTCAATTTCGCCTGCCTTACAAGAACGTGATTTTTCACTCCGGTACAATTAAAAATTGTGCTGTCATTAAGTGTCCATGCTTTTATGTAACTGGCTATACCTTTCTCACTTAACTGACCATTTAAACGATTGCCCGCTCCTTGTTTATATACTGCGTAAGTGCGGGAAGAGAAAAGAATTTCAGAACTATTTAGGATCATACGGCATAGAAATTCCCCATCGTCGCTAACCGTCAACTCTTCATTCCAGTTTCCGGCTTTTTCTATAAGGGATTTTGGAAGAAGGTAGACATGTAGCGGGAAGTAAGTAAATTCTTTTCCAAAGGTCTTTAGCAACTGTTGGGGGTTTCCAGTACTGTAATAAGTGGGGATTTTTTTATGAATCTTAGCGGCTTCCCACTCAGGTTCCAATCTTCCCCATTTTGAAGTTGATATGGCATTTGGTATAGATTTTTTTAGGATATCTGTTTGTTCTTCCAGTTTATTTTTAGCAACTAAATCATCAGAATCAAGAAACTGAATAAATGTTCCTTTTGCTTTTTCCAGTCCTATATTACGACAGGAAGCTGCACCTTTGTTTCTCTGGAGAGGCCGTTTAAGATAAATAAACCTGGGATCTCCCAACAATTTTTCTTCTAGAAATTCTTCTGTTCCATCTGTAGAGCCGTCGTCAACAATAATACATTCCCAGTTCCTGAATGTCTGATTAACTATACAATCAATAGTTTCTCCAATCGTATGAGCACGATTAAAAGTTGGAATAATAACAGAAACTTCGGGTTTCATCTTATACAGTTTATTAATTTTTTATTTAAATATGATAAATAAAAAAAGGCTGTCCTGAATTACTTTACCGTCCGTTCTGCTTAAGATGACGATAATTGGCAATTTCGGACAGCCTCTTTAAGAGTAACTATTTCAGAATTTTAATTAGCCAAAATCTGGTTGAGCGTTTCACTGGGCCTCATGGCCTGAGAGGTTAATTTGTCATCTGGTTTATAATAGCCTCCAATATTTACAGAAGACCCCTGAGCATCATTTAACTCTTTTACAATTTCGTCTTCTTTTATCTCCAGGACTCTTGCTACTTTTTCAAAATATTCCTTCATTTCAGAATCTTTATCCTGCTTAGACAATGCCTGTGCCCAGTAAAGTGCAAGATAGAAATGACTTCCCCTGTTATCCAATTCATTTACTTTACGGGAAGGTGATTTTCTATTCTCCAAAAATGTATCTGTTGCATCGTCCAGGGCTTCAGCTAAAATAAGCGCCTTTTTGTTGTCGTACTTTTGACCGGCATGTTCCAGAGAAACTGCCAGGGCAAGAAATTCTCCTAAAGAATCCCATCTCAAATGACCTTCTTCAACAAATTGCTGAACGTGCTTAGGGGCAGATCCACCAGCACCAGTTTCAAATAAACCACCGCCATTCATAAGAGGTACAATGGAAAGCATTTTTGCACTTGTTCCTAATTCGAGAATTGGAAATAAATCTGTTAAATAATCCCGAAGAACATTTCCGGTCACAGAAACAGTATCTTTTCCATCTTTTACTCTGCGAAGAGTATATTCTGTTGCTTCAACAGGAGACATTATTTTAATGTCCAGCCCTTCTGTATCATGTTCGGGCAAGTATTTCTGAACTTTTTCGATCAATTGTGCGTCATGAGCTCTTTCATTATCAAGCCAAAAGACTGTAGGATCACCCGTAGCCCGTGCACGGTTTACGGCAAGTTTTACCCAATCCCGTACAGGAGCATCTTTTACCTGGCACATTCTCCAGATATCTCCTTCTTCAACGTCATGCTCGAGAAGAACTTCTCCTGCATTATTGACAACCCTTACTGTTCCTTTTCCGGGAATTTCAAAAGTTTTGTCATGAGAACCGTATTCTTCAGCCTTTTGTGCCATTAAACCAACATTAGGAACAGTTCCCATTGTGGAAGGATCAAAAGCTCCATTCTTTTTACAGAAATCTATAGTAGCCGAGTATACTCCGGCATAGCTACTATCAGGAATAACCGCTTTCGTATCCTGTTGTTTCCCTTCTGCATTCCACATCTGGCCCGATGTTCTAATCATAGCGGGCATAGAGGCATCAATAATTACATCACTTGGTACGTGAAGGTTTGTAATTCCTTTATCAGAATTAACCATGGCAAGGTCTGGACCGTCTTTTAAATCTGACTGGATATCTGCTTCAATTTTCTCTTTTTTGTCTGCAGGAAGTTTGTCCAGCGCGCTCAGGATATCTCCTAAACCACTATTGGGATCGGCACCTGCTCCTTTAAGATCGTCCCCATACTTCTGAAATATATCCTGAAAAAATACTTTCACTGCATGGCCAAAAATAATAGGATCAGAAACCTTCATCATGGTAGCTTTCATATGCAGAGAGAAAAGCACATCTTTATCTTTAGCGTCCTGAACCTGTTTTTTTAGAAATTCAACAAGCGCTTTTCTGCTCATTACAGCAGCATCAATAATTTCGCCTGTCAGTAAATTAATATTGTCTTTTAGTAATTTTTTCTCGCCAGAATCTGAAGTGAATTCTATGGAAACATTTCCTTCTTTGGCTATGGTAACAGACTTTTCAGTATGTCTGAAATCACCCGCGTCCATTGTGGCAACATGAGTCTTGGAATCTGAACTCCATTCCCCCATTTTGTGAGGATTCTTCTTTGCGAAATTCTTGACAGCTTTAGGGGCACGTCTGTCAGAATTTCCTTCTCGCAACACAGGATTTACGGCACTACCTTTTACCTTATCATATTTGGACCTGATTTTTGTTTCTTCCTCTGAAGAAAGTTCATCAGGATAGTTGGGAATATCATAACCATTTTCCTGAAGTTCCTTTATAGCTGCTTTTAACTGAGGAATAGAAGCACTTATGTTTGGAAGCTTTATGATATTTGCTTCAGGTTTTTTAGCAAGTTCTCCTAGTTCTGCGAGGGCATCGGAAACTTTTTGGTCGTCTTTTAAATATTCCGGAAACTGAGAAAGAATTCTTCCTGCAAGGGAAATATCTTTTGTTTCAAGATCTATATTAGCTGTTTTTGTAAATTTTTGCACAATTGGAAGAAAAGAATAAGTGGCCAGTGCGGGAGCCTCATCTGTTTTGGTATAAATAATTTTTGTTTGTTGTGCCATTTTTATGTGTTTTTTATAATGAGATTATTTAGCAAACGCCCCGGTTTTCACCAGAGCGTCCTCAACCCCCGCAATATAACATATTTAAGGCTTTTTTCATAGCGTGGAAAGGCTAAAAGCTTCCTAAATTAGAGGAAATAAAAAAGCCATTTCATCTTAGTAGCTAAAATGAAATGGCTTCTACTGAAATAATTTCTTATCACCCGGATTTTCCTTAGAAGCTTGAAGCAACATAGGTGGAAATTATTTCATCCGGAACAGTGTTTTAACTTATAAAGTAAAAATATTCCGGTAAGGGTTTTTATCTTTCAAACTATTTTTGACATTGCAAAAAATGAGCGTTATATAGAAGATAAAAACCGGATGTAAAGATTTTTTTCTTTACATAAAAATTCTAGTTTTCATTGAAAATCCTTTTGTCATTTCTTTGAAGCTAGATTCTTTACTTAAAATTAAAAAGAAACTTCTTTTCATAAAACAATTTTAGCTTTTGTTTAACTATTTTGTTTTCAACGCTTTATGAACAACTTTTATTCACATTTGTTCATAAAAAAAGCCTCCGGTATTTCGGAGGCTTTGGACTTTAAATAGGAATTATTCAGTAACTGCCCTATAAGCATTCACTCTTCCGTGTCCGTAATAAACACTTTGTCCATTACTAACGATATTATCTGCGGTCTTATAGATTTGTTTAGTAACTTCATGAGGATCCATTTCCCCGCCATTTCCACCAATAACAAGAGCAGCAATTCCAGATACATGAGGCGCAGCCATACTCGTGCCTGCACTCCAGTAAAGAGCGCCACCACTACCTGCACTTAGGATGTTATCATAAACAGAAACATCATCGTCACCTCCCGGTGCTGCTACATCTATTAGTGATCTTCCATGATTTGTATAACTTGCAGGTACGTCATAGTCTGTATATTCTGCAAGATAATCATAGCCTTCCGGTGCTGTTGCCGATACTGTAATAACATTGTTAAGGCCTCCGGGAATATTAATCCATGATCCATCCCCGTCAGCATCGTGAGCATCATTTCCTGCAGAAGCCACTAAGGTTACTCCGCTTTTATAAGCATAGTCTATAGCTCTTTGCTGAAGATGAATAATTTCCTGTATGTATTTTGGTGAAACACGATATGCATTACCATCAGCGTCTACTAATTTTCCATTCTTATAAAAATTAGCACCTAAACTCATATTTATAACATCAGCATCATTATTTGCAGCATAAATGATTCCGGCATTAATCCAACTGAAAGCCCCACTTCCGGAATATTCTGAAAGAACCTTAACGGCAACCAATTCTGCATCGGGGGCCACTCCAATTAATCCCACTCCATTTCGAACTGCAGCAATGGTTCCTGCTACGTGTGTACCATGATTAAAGTATTGTCCTGGTCTTATATTCCAGTCCTCTTCCGGTACAAAAGAAGCAGATAGGCTGGCATTAAGATTTGCAGCAATTTCAACATGATCTGCATCTATTCCTGAATCCAGAACAAACACATTTGCTCCCTGCCCTGTGAAGCCCGCATTCCATGCTTCAGGTGCATCTATAGCATCTAATCCCCAAAGGTAATCGTAAAAATAGTATGGCTCAGAATCTCCAATACTCGGTGGATTTGCTTCTACACCTATATTTGAAGGGATCCATTTTATCTCATAGTCAGGTATAACTGAGACTACTCCCTTTTTCTTCATTGCATTTTTTACAAAATCAGCATCTTTGGAATTAACTATAACTGCTCCAATTTCAGGAATAGTATAAATTATTTCAGTCGCGCCTTTTTTTACTTCATTTTCAAAGCTTTTGGTAACTTCATTACTTTCCGAAATCACGATGTAGTTTTTAAACGGAGCTTCAGATAGTTGAGAAAAATCCTCATCAAGCTCTGTCTCTACGCTTTCAGACTCACAAGAGACCCCAAACAGGCCCAGTAAACAAACAGCAAGTACCACTTGCAATCCTTTAAATTTCTTTTTCATAAAAAATGGTTTTTAGAATGTTATTATTGAATGAGGCCGAATGTAGAAAAATAACTGGTTGTTTTGGATTTTCTAACACTGGATTCTTAAGAAAGGTTCATTTGGAGCAAGAATTATTTTAAAAACAGCAATTCATGGAAGCAGATAGAAATAAAAGGCAGTTAAACAAAAAAGCCCCCGAAATTTCGGAGGCTTTGAAAACTTTTAAAGAAAATTTATTTTCTCTTTTGTTCTTTAATACGGGCTTTTTTACCGGTAAGTTCTCTAAAGTAATAGATTCTTGCCCGTCTAACTTTACCTCTTTTATTAACCTCAATCTTCTGGATTGCTGGTAAGTTTAAAGGAAAAATACGCTCAACCCCAACAGTACCACTCATTTTTCTAATGGTAAAAGTCTGAGATGCTCCAGTTCCTCTTTTTTGGATTACAACTCCTCTAAAGAACTGAGTACGGGTTTTTTGCCCTTCCTTAATTTCGTAATAAACTGTAATTGTGTCTCCTGCTGAAAATTCAGGTAGATCTTTTTTCGTAACGAATTCGTCCTGAACGTACTTAATTAACGATTCCATGTTTCCTGGTTTAAAGTATTTTCTTGAAATAACATTCACGGTTCTCGCCAGAGGTTATTTTAGAATGAGTGCAAAAGTAAATATTTTAATTTTAAATACAAGTACTGGAGTTCGTTATTTTTCATCCTCATCAAGTAAGTCCGGGCGTAAATTCCTGGTGCGCAGATAAGCCTGTTCTTCCCGCCATTCTTCAATCTTGGGGAAGTTACCTGATGTTAATATTTCGGGTACCTGCCAGCCGTTGTAATCTGCAGGTCTCGTGTAAACGGGCGGAGCCAGTAAATTGTCCTGAAATGAATCAGTTAGGGCAGAGGTTTCATTTCCCAGAACTCCGGGGATAAGTCTTATAACAGCGTCACATAAAACTGCTGCTCCCAGCTCACCACCTGAAAGGACATAATCACCTATAGAAATTTCTTTGGTAATAAAGTGATCCCGGACTCTCTGATCCACACCCTTATAATGTCCACAGAGTATTATAATATTATCAAATAAAGAAATTTTGTTTGCCAGCTTTTGATGTAGCCTTTCTCCATCGGGAGTCATATAAATTACTTCATCATATTCCCTTTCTGATTTCAGTCCGGAAATACATTTATCTATTGGCTCCACCATCATAACCATTCCTGCGCCTCCCCCAAACTGATAATCATCAATTTGCTTATAATTATCTGTGACATAATCCCGCAAATTGTGAAGATGGAGCTCTACATGATCTTTTTCTATGGCACGTTTTAAAATAGATGCCTCAAATGGACTTTTTAAAATATCGGGAACCACCGTAATAATGTCAATCCGCATAGAAAATGTTTTTAATGGAAGTAAGGACTTATGTTATTATGAGATCTTGGTAATTTCCTAAGTATTAGAAGATGACTTGTTGCGCTCATCCTGCAGTAACCTTCCCAATCGTTGTTCCTTTTCAAGAGCCTTAACGCGATACGCGTCAAATTCGTTTTCAGTTTCTTTAAGTTTTTGTCGTGCTTCCTTAGTGGTGGTGTGGGAGCTTTTGTATCTATAGATAAAAAATAAAAGAGCAAGAACAAGAAGACCTACAACACTCCACATGACAGTCTTATAACCTGCCTTACTGAAGGGTATTCCTAAAAAGGTAATAGCATCCTTCTCATTATTTACTCTTTCCAGGTCAGCTTCAGTGTCCTGCAACTGGGTCTCGAATTCATCCAATTCCTGATTTTGTCTGTCGATTGTATTTTGCTGGGTTATAATTTCATTTTTAAGCTCATCGATATATTCAGAAGTAGTGTTGCGTAATTCTATTAATCGATCATATTCTACCACTTTGTATCCCTGATAATTATTAGAGGTTTCGATGAGTTCATCAAATTCTGCTCTGATTGGCTGATTATTCTGAAGACTGTCCTGAGCTTTTAACTGCGTTACAAGCGCAATAAAAAGCAAAAAAGTTAAAATATTTTTGTTCATTTTTTTTAGAGGTTTCATTTTTTGGTTCTATCACACAACGTTTCCTCAAAAAAGTTATTGCCGATAAATTTTCCTAAATGCAAATTTCCTGAAAAAGAATGGATTTGCAAACAGGTATAATTTTTAATATTTTGATTTGGTCGCATACTCCAATTGAATGTATTCATCCACATTCATTAATAAAAAATGGAGTTCTTTACCATAGAAAATAGTCAAAGTTTGGTCAAAGGGATGTACACCTTTTCTGAAAATTCGCCGTGGAACGTCTGTTTTGAAGTTTTTTTAAAAGAGAGCAATTAGAAAAGGAAAGCTTAAACAGAAATGTCCTGTAGTCTTCAAATTGACTACCGTACTGGTTCACCTTCAAAATTGCTGTTGCGTAAATTTCTTCAGTATGAAGTGAGAAATATCTGTCTTTAGTTTGATCTAAACGAGATTTGAATGTTTCTTTGAAATAGGTCATGATCTCCTGGAGCACTATAAAAAAGAGTACAAAAAAAGCTCCCTTTTAAAAGAGAGCTGTAATTTTTCTATCTGAAAACTTTTATCTCCAAACGACCCTTTGTTTTTCCCCATTTCCGTCAATAAAGGTTACCACAACCGGGTCTGAACTTCTTTTTCCTTCAATTATTCTTTCGACATCCTGGATATTACGGACTTCTTCATTGTTAATTTCCGTAATAATGTTTCCGGCCAACTCATCTGCAGGAAGATCGTTCCTTAAGATCTGGTTTATTTTTACTCCATACTCAATATTGTACCCGCGCAACTCTTCTTTAGATGCGTTGGCTACTTCAAGGCCAATGGACTTAATCCTATATGACTCATATTTTGTAAGGGTTACAGTTACTTCCCGCTCCCGGCCATCTCTTAAAAAAGTCACTGCTACCTCATCATTAGGACGCTTAGAACTAATATACCCGGTAAGGTCAGAGAATTTATTGATCTGAATGTTATCTATCTTCCTGATAATATCATTTTCTTTAATTCCTGCGTTTTCAGCACCACTGCCAGGACTAACTACTGCTACGTAAACCCCCTGAGTGGTATTAAGACTTAATTCTTTGACGGCACGTGGAGTAACGCTTCCTCCTTTAATACCCAATATTCCTTGTTGAACATCGCCATATTCCATAATATCTTCAACGATCTTTCGGGCATTATTAGAAGGAACAGCAAAGGCGTACCCAACATAACTACCGGTTTTTGAGGTAATCGCGGTGTTAATTCCGATTAATTCGCCGTTTATATTCACCAATGCACCCCCGCTGTTTCCGGGATTTATTGCGGCATCTGTTTGTATAAAGGATTGGGGAATGGCATCTGCAGGGTTAAGATCCCTTGCTTTAGCACTTACAATGCCGGCAGTCACAGTGGACTTCAAATTAAAAGGGTTTCCTACAGCCAATACCCATTCTCCCAGTTTTACATTGTTGGAGTTGCCAAACGGTATATATTCCAGATTTTCAGCATCTACTTTTAAAAGGGCAATATCTGATGCCTTATCTGTTCCTATAACTTCTGCCGTATAAGTCTGGTTATTATTAAGGGTAACTTCAAGTTCGCTTGCTCCTTCAATAACATGATTGTTAGTCACTATATATCCGTCAGGAGTAATTATAACTCCAGATCCTGCTCCCTGAACGGCCTTTCCTTCACTTCTGCCTCCTCCGTAGTAAAATTCAAACGGATTTCTTGCTCCGTTAAAAACTGCCATGTTTTTCACATGTACTACTGCATGAACGGTTTTTTCTGCTGCTTCGGTGAAGTCGGCGTTAGTTCCATAACTTCTGTTTTCTGCATAATTTGCCGGAATAAAGTTACTGGTCTCTTCTGTAGAAGGAAGTGTAAAGTTAGATGAAATTTCTTCTTCTTCAAGAAATAATTTGTAACTGCCTAAAGTAAGGGCTCCTCCTAAAACAGAAACAATGAGTAAACTTGCTAATTTTTTCATATTTCTGATAATGTATTTGTTAATTAAACGATTAAAATAAAATTTTTAGTGTGCTTGCTTTTCAGCTTTAACGATCCTTTAACGCCACATGAAATCTTACGGTTTATTGTATATTTGTGCCCGTTTTAAAATAAGATTATGAAAATCCAGTTTTATAAATATCAAGGCACCGGTAATGATTTTGTGATGATTGATAATCGTCAGAAAATACTTTTCAAAAAAGATACCAAACTTATAAAGAGGCTTTGCGATCGTAAATTTGGCATAGGAGCTGACGGATTAATTCTTCTTGAAAATCCTGATGTGAAAGGTGATGACTTTAAAATGGTTTACTTTAATTCCGATGGTAACGAAAGTAGTATGTGTGGTAATGGCGGGAGGTGCCTCGTAGCTTTTGCCAGATTTCTTGGTGTTATAGAAAATGAGGCTGTTTTTACCGCAATAGATGGTCCACATAAAGCTACGGTCAAGGATGGTGAAGTGAGCCTTCAGATGCAAAATGTAAACGAAATCAGGAAGTTTGGAAACGTTTCCTTTTTAGATACAGGTTCGCCACACCATATTGTCTTTACCAAAAACGTAAAAGACCTTAAGGTTAAGGAGGAAGGTGCCGCAATAAGATATTCTGATGTCTATGTGACTAATGGCGGGACAAATGTAAATTTTGTTGAAGCTCAGGAAAAAGATACTTTCCTGGTGCGCACGTATGAGCGGGGAGTAGAAGATGAGACTTTGTCTTGTGGAACGGGAGTTACTGCTGTAGCTATAGCTGCGAACGCTACTGGCAGAACCACAGGTAGTACAGTAAAGCTTATTGTTTCCGGTGGAGAACTTTCTGTTTCCTTTGAAAAAGGAGGGGACGATAATTATGAAAATATCTGGCTGACCGGACCGGCAGAACAGGTTTTTAAAGGGCAAATCGAATGCTAACGCTGGAGGGAGATAAAGTTTATTTAAGAGCGTTGGAGCCGGAAGATCTGGATTTTGTACATGAGCTCGAAAACACAGAGGATTTTTGGGAGATTAGTGCTACGCAAGTCCCTTATTCCCGGTTTATGATAAAAAAATACCTGGAAAATGCACACCGCGATATTTATGATTACAGGCAATTACGGCTAGTAATTTGCAACATTCAGCATAAAGCTATAGGCTTAATAGATATTTTTGATCTGGAGCCAAAAGACCGTAGAGCAGCTATAGGAATTCTAATTTCTGAAGCTACCGATCGCGGGAAGGGTTATGGAGCAGAGAGTCTTTCTTTAATATGTAACTACTGCTTTAAGCACCTTGCACTGCACCAGGTTTATGCTAATGTTACCGATGGAAATCTCGCCAGCCTTAAACTTTTTGAAAAAAAAGGCTTTAGAAAAGTAGGAGTTAAAAAGGAATGGAATTTTATTAACGGCAGCTTTAAAGATGAAATCTTGTATCAACTTATAAACAATGTCTAAAAAATCTATAATACTGGTCTTAGCTATAGTACTTATAGTTGTTCTTTCAGGTATTGGCTACTATGCCTACACTAGCGTG
This sequence comes from Autumnicola lenta, assembly GCF_031846515.1. Taxonomy (NCBI): domain Bacteria; kingdom Pseudomonadati; phylum Bacteroidota; class Flavobacteriia; order Flavobacteriales; family Flavobacteriaceae; genus Autumnicola; species Autumnicola lenta. The sequence continues at coordinate 13,351 of NZ_JAVRHO010000030.1, read as the reverse complement.
TTTTCTCCAAATACAGATTTTTCTGAAGAACAGGCTGTGATGTACATTCCCACAGGAGCCGGCTACAACACCGTACTGGATAGTATCGAGCCTTTGCTGAAGAATACAGAATCTTTTGAAATGGTAGCCGAAAAGAAAGGATATAAATCAAATATCCGTCCCGGCCGCTACATTCTGAAAAGGAACATGAACAATAATCAAATTGTGAATGTGCTGCGCAGTGGGAATACACCGGTAAAAGTACGGTTTAATAATCAGGAGCGACTGGAAAATCTGGCGGGAAGGGTTTCAAAGCAAATAGAAGCAGATAGTTTAGAATTACTTCAGGCCATGAAGGATCAGCAGTTTTTAGCTGAAAATAACATGTCCGAAAGGGAGGCATTGTCTTTGTACATTCCAAATCAATACGAATTTTACTGGAACACTTCCGCTGAAGAATTTAGAAAGAGGATGCAGCAGGAGTATAACAGGTTTTGGACAGAAGAGCGGTTAAAAAAAGCCGAAGAAATAAATCTGACCCCATCTCAGGTGATGGTATTAGCTTCCATAGTTCAGAAAGAAACGGCTAAAGTAGACGAACGACCGAAAGTAGCAGGGGTTTATATGAATCGCTACAAAAACGGCTGGAAACTCGATGCAGATCCTACCGTTATTTATGCTATTAAAGATGAAAGTCAGAAATTCGACACCATTATAAAGCGTGTCCTTTATAAAGACCTGAAACTGGATTCTCCTTATAATACTTATTTATATAAAGAAATTCCTCCGGGGCCAATAACAATGCCTGATATTTCATCTATAGATGCTGTTCTGAATTATCAGGATCATGACTACTTCTTTTTTGTGGCAGATGTGGAAAACTTCGGCTACCATAAGTTTGCAGAAACATTAGCACAGCATAATCGCAATAAAAGGGATTATGTAAGGTGGATTAACAAGCAGGGAATTAGGAGATAATCTTGATTTTGGCTGGATTTCTTTAACATACCTATAAGGCTTACTCCTCTTCAAAGCTATTTGTTTGTTAAACTCCCGGTGCATTTAATCTTACGTTAACTACTTGTGTATCAAATTAATAAAAATTGTTGTACATTCGCAGCGCAAAATTGAAGGGGGCATTTTGGGCTATTTCCAGTCCAAAGCCATTAACTCTTCAGAAATAAAATATTATGCAAAAAAGAAAGAAAATCGCGAAAATTTCAATTTTACCGGCAATTGCAGGTACTATGTTTTTCAGTTTTTCTACCAAGGATGCAGCTAAGCTGGACCTGGAAAGTTTTTCCACTGCAAACCTGGAACTGGATTACACAGTTGAGCCATTGCTGGAAGACGAAGCATTTGAAGAGGTTCATTTGGCAAACCTGCCAAAATTAGGGAAATCCTACCTGGGATTTAAAGAAGCATTGGGATTTAAAGAATCCCGAAGCAATTATAAGTCCGTCAACGAATACGGTTATATGGGCAAGTACCAGTTTGGGAAAGGAACACTGGATCTTATTGGTATTTATAACACTCAGGAGTTTATGAATTCCCCTGCACTTCAGGAGGCTGCTTTTTACGCAAATGCTTCCAGAAATAAATGGATCTTAATTCGTGATATTAAGAGATTTGAAGGTAAAGTTATTAATGGTGTAGAGGTAACCGAATCGGGAATCCTTGCGGCTGCGCATCTGGCCGGTCCAGGCAGCGTAAAAAAATACCTTAGAAGTTGGGGAGCTCACGCTTTTAGCGATGCCTTTGGTACAAGTATTAAAAATTATATGAAAAAATTCGGAGGATACGATACTTCTTTTATCCACCCGGAAAAGAGAGCAAAGGCAGTTTTACCAACCGCCTAGAAATCCTTTTGAATAATAAAAATAGTGGGCCTCTTATGGAGGTCCACTTTTGTTTTGGACCAATCTTCCACTGCCTTGGTTAATATATATTCAGATTGAAGGGTAAGGTCACAGGCAATGCACAGCCTCGTACCGGGATGCAGGTTTTGCTGCATATCTTCCAGTAGTTTATTATTGCGATAAGGAGTTTCAATAAAAATTTGCGCCTGATTCCTTTCTGCAGAAATCCGCTCCAGGTTCTTCAGTTCGTGTTTACGCTCCTTTTTATCAATAGGTAAGTAACCGTGAAAAGTAAATCCCTGTCCGTTCATGCCGCTTCCCATTAAAGCAAGGAGAATAGAGGAGGGGCCAACCAGCGGTACCACCTGAATGTTTTCTTCGTGGGCCAGTTTCACCATTTCAGCTCCGGGATCTGCTACGCCGGGACATCCGGCTTCACTCATTAAACCAACATTTTGTCCTTCTTTACAGGCTTTCAGGTATGACGGTAATGCAGATACTTCTGTAAACTTATTGAGCAAATGTAGCTTCAAAGACTGCTGACTCTTACCAGCAACTATTTTTTTGATTGCCCTTCGGGCTGTCTTTTCATTTTCTACAATATATTCGTCTGTTTCTTCAATAATCTTTTTAATATGAAGAGGAAGCACATCCAAAGGATTGGAATCCCCAAGAGTTGTCGGGATCATATATAGTTTCCCGCGATATTTAAATGAAGAGTCAGGCATATTATTTTAAATCCAGGCGGCGGGCTATACTTTCACAAGCTTCTTCCAGCATTTTATAAACGTTTTCAAAACCTTCGTCACCTCCATGGTAAGGATCCGGGACATCTACATTCTCACCGGGAAAGATTTCGTTCAGGATAAGTTGTACTTTTTCTTTATCGTCCTGGTTTTCAGTAAGAGAAAGGATATCCCGATAATTGGCATTATCCATTACGAAAATATGATCAAATTCTCCAAAATTTGAAACATCAAACTGCCTGCACTTCTGGTCGGTAATATCGACCCTGTACTTTCTTCCTACAGCAATAGATCGGTCATCAGGCGCGCCGCCTACGTGATAACTTCCGGTTCCTGCAGAATCTATAAAAACCTTTTCAGGGTCTGTTTTAGCTTTTAAAATTCCTTCAGCTAAGGGTGATCTGCAAATATTGCCGAGGCAAACCATCAAAATTTTGGTTTTCATTTTTCTTTTCTTTTTCAGATCTCTTCAAAAGCCAAAAAAATCCGGTTTATGCTTTAGGAGAAGATTATATAGTAAGCTTCTTATTTAAATCTTCAACAAATTTCTTAAATTGCTTATCGGTTGCGGCAAGGTTATCTACTGTTTTGCAGGCGTGAAGTACTGTTGCATGATCTCTGCTCCCAATTTGTGAGCCTATACTGGCAAGAGAAGCTTTAGTAAACTTTTTAGCAAAAAACATGGCGATTTGCCTTGCCTGTACAATATGTCTTTTTCGGGTTTTGGACTGTAGCGTGTCTACATCCATCTGGAAGTAATCACTCACTATTTTCTGAATATAATCTATAGAAACTTCCCGCTTTGTGTTCTTTACATAATTGTCCACGATCTTTTTAGCAAGATCCAACGTAATATCTTTCTTGTTAAAGGAAGAGTGGGCGATTAAGGAAATTATCGCACCTTCTAATTCACGAATATTCGTTTTAATATTATTTGCAAGAAACTCAACAATATCTTCGGGCATTTCTACGCCGTCGCGATAAAGCTTATTTTTTATAATAGAAACCCTGGTTTCGAAATCAGGATTTTGAAGTTCTGCAGAAAGTCCCCATTTAAACCTGGATAAAAGTCGTTGTTCAATATCCTGCATATCCACAGGAGCTTTATCACTGGTCAAGATCACCTGCTTTCCATTTTGGTGCAGATGGTTAAAGATGTGGAAAAATACATCCTGAGTTCCTGCTTTTCCGGAGAGAAGCTGGATATCATCGACGATCAGCACATCTATAATCTGGTAAAAATGAATAAAATCGTTCCTGTTATTCTTTTTAACCGACTCAATATACTGTTGGGTAAATTTTTCTGCGGAAATATATAAAACGGTTTTCTCGGGATATTTATCTTTTATTTCAACTCCAATAGCATGTGCCAGGTGCGTTTTTCCCAATCCAACACCTCCAAAGATCAACAGCGGATTAAAAGAAGTACCTCCAGGCTTATTGGCAACAGCCATTCCGGCAGAACGCGCAAGCCTGTTGGAATCGCCTTCCAGGAAATTATCGAAACTATAGCTTGGGTTTAGCTGAGATTCAATTTTCACATTTCTAATTCCGGGAATGATAAACGGATTTTTCAGCTCTGGATTCCTGTTTTTAATAGGAACATCTACTTCCTGCGAAGTCATGTTGCTTCGCTGGCTACTGGGAATTTTTTCAGTAAAAGGCAACTTGTTACCGTAAGTGTTTTCCATCTTGATAACATATACCAGTTTTGCTTTTTCACCCAATTCCCGCGTGAGGGAAACTTTTAGCAACTTAACGTAATGTTCTTCCAGCCATTCATAGAAAAATTTGGAAGGTACCTGAATGCTAAGAGCACAATCGGTAAGTTTTACAGCTTGTATCGGTTCAAACCAGGTTTTATAAGCCTGAGGTGTAATGTTATCCTTGATAAAAGCTAGACAGCTATTCCAAACTGATTGCGCAGTTTCCGACATGCTTATTTTGACTTATTAATAGGTTAGTAGAAAGTTCAAATTCGTGGTACAGGGAAGCGTGGCTTTCCGTACTTAGGCAGAACAAATATGTGAACAAATTATCTGAAAAAAAAATCCTTTTGATGTTGAATTTTAAGAAAAATTTATGCATACTTCTTTCTGACTCTGAAAGTACAAAACCTCATTCAATTTTACTATAAATAAGACTATGAAATCCCATATTACTCATGTTAAAGTTCGTTATGCAGAAACCGACCAAATGGGTGTGGTGCATCACGGTAATTATGCTCAATATCTCGAAATAGCTCGTATAGACTGGCTTTCAGAGCTCGGCATCTCTTATAAAAGCATGGAAGCTAACGGAATTATGCTGCCTGTTTACGAAATTTCTTTCAAGTTTTTGAAGTCCGCGACCTTTGATGAAAATTTAAAAATAGAAACCCTTCTAAAGGAAAAACCCGGCGTAAAAATCACATTTGACTATTCCATTTATAATGAGCAGGAAGAATTGGTTACAACTGCAAATACCGTCCTGGTTTTTATGAATTCCGAGACTAAAAGGCCGGTAAAATGTCCTGAAGAAATTCTTAAAAAATTAGGCCTTTAAAGTACGAGTTCCTTTATTTCAACTTTGTATGTAGAATTAAATTTTTCGCAAATTTGTTCAGCTTCATTTTTTCTAACCGAAAGAATTATCTTACAATCCAGTTCTAGTTTTTGATCTATGACATTCAGGTTATTTTCTTTGATCATCCGCATTACCACATTCATTTCAGGATAATCAAATTTTATCAGAAAAACACGGTCTATACTACGTATAATCATTTCAGAAGCTTCCAAAGCCATTTGCGCTGCGGTCTTATAAGCGTTAATCAACCCGCCAACACCAAGTTTTACTCCGCCAAAATAACGCACCACCACAATAAGGATATTAGTGACTTCAAAAGATTGAATTTGTCCATAGATTGGCATTCCTGCCGAGTTTGATGGCTCCCCGTCGTCGTTTGCGCGATAATGAAAATCCTCCTTGCCCAATTGCCACGCATAACACCAGTGACGTGCTTTATGGTGTTTGGTTTTTAATTCCTCCAGATGAATGTTTATCTCTTCTTCAGTCTTTACGGGAAAAGCATAACCAAAAAATTTTGAATTCCGGTCTTTAAACAGTACTTCGTTAGAAGGTTTTGTGATGCTTTTGTAGGTGTCTTTCATTTTTAACGAATTTAGATGCCGAAAATTGCCATTTTGATGCTTAGCTTTGTGCAACAAGAATTATGCTTATTATCGCCAGGCTAATTCCTATCCAGTTTTTCCTGATAAGCCGTTCTTCAAAAAAAGCAATTCCAAGTAAAGTGGAAACACTTACAATCCCAACATTATTCATCGTAAAAATTGAGGAACTGTCAAACTCCGGGCTTCGCAGTGCCATTACCAGGAAGTAAATTGAAAAGTAATTGGGAATCCCCAGGGCAATTCCGCCTATAATATTCCTCATTGTTATTTTTAACCCGCCTGTAAGGGCCTGGTAGAGTAAAATACCTGTTCCAATAATTCCTGCAATGGCAAAAATCGTGGAGGAGAAAAGCCCCACATCACTTTCTGAAACATAACTGGTCTCCAGGAACTTTATAGTGGCATCTATTATCCCGCTTCCAAGAAAAACCAGAAGCGGAAAGATGAGGTTTTTCTTTTTAATACTAATGCCTTCTTTTTTCTTTATAGACGTAAGATATACTGAAGCTAAAGCTAAAAATATACCAGTAATTTTTAAAATTCCGGTGTTTTCGTTGTAGAGGAAGATGCCGAAGAAAACCGGGATAGCTACCGACATTTTTGTAGCTACAGAAACTACCGAAAGTCCGCTTTTTTGAGTGGTAAGCGCCGCCAGGTAAAAAACGCTGATAAACATCGCCCCCAGGAACAGCGTTCCCGGAAACCACGATTCCGCAGGTACTCTGGAAATATCAAAGTTTTCAATATACCCAAAAAATCCTACGGTACAGGCAATGTAGTAGTTTACAATAATCGCCTGTAGGGTGTTTATCCCGAATCTTGTGTAGAGTTTAAACACTACAAATATTATACTCGAAGATAAAATGCTTAGCAGGAGGTAAATCAAAATAATTCCTGCTTAGTGGTAAAAAGATCTATCACATCTTCCCGGGTAGGCTCAATGTTCCAGGTGTGGATTCCCAGCGCCTTTGCAGCATCTGTATTTTCTTTGGTGTCATCAATAAAAAGGCATTCTTCAGGTTTAAGATCGTGCTTTTTTAGTACAAATTCATAAATCTCAGCATCTGGTTTTCTGAAATTAATTTCGTGCGATAGGTAAAACGCATCGAAGCAATTTTTAAAATCCTCAAAGAACGGCACATTGTTTTTGATCCAGTCAATATGGATTTCGTTGGTATTGCTTAACAGGATAAGCTGAAAATCCTTTTCTTCGGAAATTTTTTTAATAAAATCGAAGCGATACTTCGGAAAATCCACTAAAATCGCGTTCCAGGAGTTTAGCATTTGTTCTTTGCTAAGCTGGTTATATTCTGAACAATAAGCCGCTGTAAAATCTTCAGAAGAAATTAATCCCTTTTCGTACTGAAGATTTTTCTCCAGGATGTCTTCAGAGAGGGATGAAATTTGGCAATTTTCGAGCTCCTTTGCGGTGGCGGCTTTGTCTAGGTTTACAAATACGTCTCCAAAATCAAATATTATTGTGCTTACCATTGGTGTAAATTTTTAAATGATCATCAGCAATTTCCTGCTCGTTCACTAACCTGCCATTTAATTGAGGACTTTTCACTCCGGAATTAAACATAGTTTTTCCTGTAAAAACCCTTGCCTCATCCCATAAACCTGCATCTATAAACGTTTGAAGCGTTTTTGCGCCTCCTTCAATAATAACCGATTGTAGTTCGTGTTTATAAAGAATTTCACAGATTTGCGGAGCGATTTTAGTTTCAAAATCTATTTTTTCAAAAATCAGATTTTTAGAATTTTGAAAGGAATCTGAATCAATTTCCGAAGAATCAGAATCGGAGTTTTTAGTAAAAACAATGGTTTTTATGCTACCATCGAGTACAGCAGATTTCTTCGGAATCGTGCCGCTCCTGTCAAGGACGACCCGCACAGGATTTGCTCCTTTCCACAGCCGGGTATTCAGTTTTGGGTTATCTTCAATAGCAGTATTTGTTCCCACTAAAATTGCCTGTTCTTCTGCTCTCCATTTGTGCACCAGTTGTTTGGAAATCGATCCCGTAATCCAAACCGGCGCCCGATTTTGTTTACTTTCCGGCGCAATAAATCCGTCCCTGGTTTGTGCCCATTTCAGGATAATGTATGGACGTTTTTCCTGGTGAAAAGTAAAAAAGCGTTTGTTAAGTTCCCGGCAATTTTTTTCCAAAATACCCACTGCAACTTCGCATCCGGCGTCCATCAGTTTTTTAATGCCTCTCCCGGCAACTTCAGCAAAAGGATCTACGGTGCCAATTACCACCTTTTTAATTCCTTTAGCAATAATTAAATCACTGCATGGCGGAGTTTTACCAAAATGGCTACAGGGTTCCAGGCTTACATAAATTGTACTCTCTGGCAAAAGCTCTTGGTTTTTTACTGAATTTATTGCATTTACCTCGGCATGAGGCAGGCCTGCCTTTTGATGCCAGCCTTCGCCAATTATTTTGTTTTTATGAACAACCACGCTGCCTACCATGGGATTTGGATAGGTCCTCCCAAGGCCATTACGAGCAAGGTCGATACACCTTTTTATATATTTTTCATGTATCTTCACAACCCCAAAAATAAGATTAATAAGTAAGAATGAGCGCTTTGAAAATTCGTAAAATTCAACCGGAAGATAATCAGGAAGTTGCCAAAGTTATAAGAGCCGTTTTAGTCGAAATGGGCGTACCTAAAGTTGGTACTGCTTATGAAGATAAGGCGCTGGACGATATGTATGCCACATATGTGTCCCCGCGAATGGAATACTTCGTTATCGAAAATGAAGATAAAATTATAGGATGTGCGGGAATTGCACCTCTAAAAGGTCTTGAAGAGGAAGTTTGTGAACTTCAGAAAATGTACTTTCTTCCTGAAGCAAGAGGGAAAGGCCTTGGCACCCAAATGATGGATACCTGCCTGAAATTTGCCAAAAGCAAAGGCTTTCAAAAATGTTATATCGAAACTTTACCTTATATGAAAGACGCCCGAAAACTGTATAGAAAAACCGGATTTCAGAATCTTGAAAAACCTTTAGGCGATACGGGTCATTATAATTGTACTGTTTGGATGTTGAAAACGTTAGAAGGTTGAAAGTTTGAAGGTAAAAAAGTTAAGAAGTGAAAGAGTAAAAGAGGGAATAAGTGTTTAGAGGGTAATCCTGCAAGGTTTTTAAAACCTTGTAGGTTTGTTTAATAAGATATCCCGTCTAGAACCTAAAGCTTCAGGCTTAAAGCTTTTTAGCAATAAGAATAATAGATAATAAAAATAAATAAAGCTTGCTACTAAGAGATCTTAAAATAAAATTCCAGGAAGAGCTAAAAGAAGAATACCCGCGGGAGGAGATTGATTCTTTTTTCAATTTGCTGTCGAAAGAATATCTGGGCATGAGCAGGCTGGAAATGGCGTTAGAACCAATGCGCGAAATAGCTGAGGCCGAAAATTGCCATTTTGAGAGTGCCACCTTAAAACTGAAGGATCATCAGCCAATCCAATATATTTTAGGTACCACGGAATTCTTCGGATTAAAATTTAAAGTGGCTGAAGGGGTGCTAATCCCGAGGCCCGAGACCGAAGAGCTGGTGCAATGGATCCTGGACGGCGTTTTTTCCGAAGAAAAGCTGAAAATTTTGGATATTGGGACTGGTAGCGGGTGTATTGCGGTGAGCCTGGCCAAAAATCTTCCAAATGCTGAAATTTCTGCAATGGATATTTCAGAAAAAGCATTGAAAATTGCCAAAAAGAATGCGGAATCAAATGCGGTGAACGTAAATTTTATTCAGCAGGATGTTCTGGAACTTAAAAATCTTCAGAATTTTGATATTATCGTTTCCAATCCGCCTTATGTGCGGGAACTGGAGAAAAAAGAGATGCAGCGAAACGTGTTGGATTACGAACCTGCACTCGCGCTTTATGTGGAGGACCAGAATCCGCTGATTTTCTATGAAAAAATAGCAAAACTGGCAAAAAAAGCCCTGCGTCCAAAGGGAAAATTGTATTTTGAAATTAACCAGTATTTAGCTGAAGAAACCGAATTTCTGGTGAAAAAATTCGGTTTTGAAGCATGCCTGAAAAAGGACATTTTCGGCAATTATAGAATGCTGAGAGGCAATAAAAATGACAACTAAGAAAATTTCAGTTTAAATGAAAAGTATAGCGGTTTTTTGTGGCAGCAGCGACGGGAATGATGATATTATTTTGCAGGAAGCTTACCAATTAGGGGAAATCCTGGCAAAAAAGAAGATAAAATTAATTTATGGCGGCAGTCAGCTTGGCCTTATGGGGCAGGTGGCTAATGGCGTGCTGGAAAATGGAGGCGATGTAACCGGTGTGATCCCAGATTTTTTGCAAACTAAAGAAGTGGTGCATCCAAATTTACCACAACTTGTTGTTACGCAGGATATGCACGAGCGCAAGATGAAAATGCATGAGTTAAGTGAGGGTTTTATCGCTTTGCCGGGTGGTTTCGGAACTTTTGAGGAGCTTTTTGAGATTGTGACCTGGGCGCAACTCGGGCTTCATCAAAACCCGATTGGATTGCTAAATACTAACGGCTACTACGACGCGCTTATTGAAATGCTGAAGACCATGGTGCGCAAAGGACTGCTGAAAAAGGCAAATTTCGATCTGCTGCTTATTGCTGAAGATATTGAGGAACTGCTGGAAAAAATGGCTAATTTTAAACCACTGGCCGTCCCGAAATGGCTAAATGAAAGTCAGACCTAAAACTCCCGAAATGAAGATTGAAAAATTGCAGGTTTTCACCTCTAATCTCGAAGCGCAAATGGCTTTTTACCGGGATGTTATGGATCTGGAAATCGAAAACGAAGATGAAGATAGCTTTGAGCTTACTTTGGGCTATTCGGTGTTGAGGTTTGAGAAAAAAAAAGATGCCACGCCTTATCATATCGCCTTTCATATCCCAGACAATGAAGAAAATGAAGCCTTGCAGTGGCTGAAAAATAAGGTGGAAATCCAGAAAAGCGGGGAGGATGAAATTGTGGATTTCAGTAACTGGAATGCGAAGTCGGTTTACTTTTATGATGCCGATAAAAATATTCTCGAGTTTATTTCCAGGCGCAATTTAAACCCCAAGCAACTGGCGTATTTTTCTGCTGAAAGTATCACGGGAATTGCTGAAATAGGTATGGCAACTACCAATATTGAAGAGAAATTCTTTTTTCTTCACAGGGAATGCTGTCTCGAAATTTTTGACGGCAATCTCGAGAAATTCTGCGCTATTGGAGATGCAGAAGGTCTGATCATTACGATCAATAAAGATCTTAAAGACTGGTTTCCCGTAGACGATAAAGCCTTTAGTTCAGAATTTAGTTTGGATTTTATATATGAAAATCAGAAATGCCGGATTGTTTATCAGGACGAACAGCTAAAAACACTTTAACCTTAATGATTTCCTTTAAAAATGGACGTTGAAAAGAAAATAAACCAGCTTCGCGAAGAATTGCAGCAGCATAATTACAATTATTACGTGCTGGATAAACCTGAAATAAGTGACTACGATTTTGATATAAAGTTGAAAGAACTTCAGGAGCTGGAAGAAAAACATCCTGAATTTGCTGATGAAAATTCACCTACACAAAGAGTTGGAGGGGCCGTTACCAAAAGTTTCGCTACTGTGGTCCATGAGTTCAGAATGTATTCTTTATCCAATTCTTATTCAAAAGAGGAACTGGAAGACTGGGAAAAAAGGGTAAAAAAGCTGGTAGATGGGAAAGTGGAATATGTATGCGAGCTGAAGTATGACGGGGCTTCCATTAGCCTTACCTATGAAAATGGCCAGTTGGTAAGGGCAGTAACCCGGGGTGACGGGATCCAGGGCGATGATGTTACCAATAATGTAAAAACCATACGCTCTGTACCCTTAAAACTGAAGGGCGATTTTCCGGAGAAATTTCATATTCGCGGGGAAATTGTGCTGCCGTATGAAGGTTTTGCAAAGATGAATGCAGAGCGGGTGGAAGCCGGGGAAGAACCTTATGCTAATCCGAGAAATACTGCTTCGGGAAGTTTAAAGCTTCAGGATAGTGCTGAGGTTGCAAAGCGCCCGTTAGATTGTTTGCTTTACAATATTACAGGTGAAAATATCAATATAAAATCCCAGTTTGAGAGCCTTCAGAAGGCCAGGGAATGGGGTTTTAAAGTACCCGATGAATCGGAGTTGAAAACCAGCACTTCGGCAGTAATGGACTATGTAAATTACTGGGATGTGCACCGCCACGATTTACCTTATGAAACCGATGGTGTGGTGGTAAAGGTGAACAGTTTTCACCAACAGGATGAGCTGGGATATACAGCAAAATCTCCGCGTTGGGCGATGGCTTATAAATTTAAGGCAGAGCAGGAAAGCACGAAACTGAATAAAATTACATATCAGGTAGGACGAACAGGTGCAATTACTCCCGTGGCAAACCTGGAGCCTGTGCAGCTTGCGGGTACTGTAGTAAAAAGAGCCTCCTTGCACAACGCAGATCAAATCGAAAAACTTGATATACGCGAGGGGGACACTGTGTTTGTTGAAAAAGGCGGGGAAATAATTCCGAAAATTGTGGGTGTGGATTTTACTAAAAGAGATCCAGATTCCAAGCTTACAAAATATGCGCAAACCTGCCCCGAATGTGATACTGAATTAATTAGGAACGAGGGCGAAGCCGCACATTACTGTCCCAATTACAATGGTTGTCCTCCGCAAATAAACGGCCGTATTCAGCATTATATATCTAGAAAAGCCATGGATATTGAAGGTCTTGGCGGGGAAACCGTGAACCTGCTCGTAAGTGAAAAACTGATTGCCAATTACGCCGATCTCTATACACTTAAAAAGGAAGATGTTCTGCCCCTGGAACGTATGGCCGATAAATCTGCTGAAAACCTTATTAACGGAATAGAAAAATCCAAGGAAATCCCTTTCGAAAGGGTGCTGTTTGCACTGGGAATAAGATATGTTGGGGAAACCGTAGCCAAAAAGCTGGCGAAACATTATAAAAATATCGATGCTTTGGAGGCTGCTTCAGAAGAAGATCTTATCGCGATAGACGAAATTGGGGAACGTATTGCGTGGAGCGTTGCAGATTTTTTTGCTTCCGAAGAAAACAGGAGGATTGTTGAGCGGCTGAAGAATTATGGCTTGCAGATGCAGATTTCTGCGGAGAAACTGGCAAACCAGACCAATATATTAGAAGGAAATACCTTTGTAATTTCAGGTGTTTTTGAGAAAGTTTCGCGAAATGAGCTCAAAAAAATGATTGAGGATAATGGTGGGAAAGTTTCAGGTTCTATTTCTTCCAAAACCAATTATCTTCTTGCAGGGGAAAATATGGGCCCGAGCAAACTTGCAAAAGCCGAAAAGCTAGGGACAAATTTGATAAGCGAGGACCAATTTCTAAAAATGCTGAAGTAATTTATTTTACCCCAAGTTTATCACATAGCTCCAGGAATTGATCTTTAAAATCGGGCAACCTGGGGAGATTTAAGTCTTTAAGTTCTGCATTTTTCTTCTTAGCGGTCTGGGAACTAAGGTCGCTAAGATAATTATCTCTTATGTTTCCGGGCGTATTATAATTTCTGAATCGCTCTTTTTCATTTTCGGTGCTTCTCT